>JANLTD010001210.1:0-5146 GCA_031362765.1 Acidobacteriota bacterium
TTGAATTCACTAATAAAGTTGAAGCCAAAGCCAAACAGCCAAGTCTTTCAAACGAAGAATACGAACTGCTTTTGAATCTGACGAGCGAGCTTCTCGGAACAGTTGACCGTAGTTTGGGAATGGCAAAACTCGATTTTACGACGGCATTTCAAAAGGCTTGCGCGGAAATTTCGGCTGATTACCCGTTTTTGATCTCGCTCGATTACCGCAAAGGAAAAATCCATTTTAACGGGGAAGCAAATCCGAAATTCTTCATCGCCGGAATATTGGAAGCCTTGCGCCGCATTCTTGAAAAGCTCGGCGCAAAACCGAAATTCGGCGAAGTCTATCGCTATGCAACGCAAAGAATTCTCGCTCTGATTCATCAGCGCCGACCTTTTTACGATAAATTTTTCATTACCAAACCGCTTGAAAAAATTCTTGGTGTATAGAAAATAGGACGCGGACAAACGCGGATTTGGGCGGATTGACGCGGATTACTAAAAAATCGGCGTCAATCCGTCTAAATCCGCGTTCAGCCGCGTCCCATTTCTTATGTTTTCAAAAGGCTTACCCGGACAATTGCAAATCTAAAACTGCAAATCTAAAATTGCAGAATGGATTGGAAAATTTTCGGAACCGCTTTTATAACTCTTTTCTTGGCCGAACTCGGCGATAAAACGCAGCTTGCGGTCATCACGATGACCTCCGGCACCGAATCGAAAGTCTCGGTTTTTCTTGGTGCGTCGCTCGCTTTGATTACGGTGACGCTGCTCGGCGTTGTTTTCGGCGGCGTTTTGTCGCAGTATATTCCGACCGAATGGCTGCAAAGGATCGTCGCGGCGGCGTTTATCGTGATCGGCGTGTTGATGCTTTTCGGAAAACTCTAGGTAAAGACTTTATTTTCCCGCTCAGATTCATAATTGAATTCACATATTTTAATCAATTTTGCCGGGAATCTGTTTTTTCGCGTTCCTTTTTTTGTTATTATCTTTATCTGACACTTCTTCGGGAAAAGGTATTAAAAAATGAAAAAACGGCTTGCGTTTCTTTTAGCCATCGTTTCGGCATCTTCATTTCTCGCTTATCGGCAAATAGCGATGGGCGAATCTCTCGATTCGCCGCAAAACAAAACTCAATTTTTACTGGAACTAAAACCGCAAAGCGTCATGGCGGCCGCCGTCGGGGTTTCGGCAAATGTGCTTAGTTTCACGGACGCCCGCCAACCTGTTAAACCGACAACAAACAGCGAAGTGCGCTTTGTGTCGGAAAATCAGATTACCCGCACATTGGACGAAAATGCGGTTCACGACACAGAAACCAATCTCGCGCGATCTTCGGCCATTCCGATGCCGACTCCTTCGCTTTCGTTTGACGGAATTTCAAATTTCAACAACGGCGAAATTTTCGGCTTATACTTTCTTCCGTCGGACACGAACGGCGATGTCGGTCTGAATCATTATATTCAAACGGTCAATACGCTAACGCGGATCTATGACAAAAACGGCAACCCGCTGACACCGCCGTTCAATCTGAGCGATATTTTTGCGCCGCTCAATACGCCGTGTTCGCTGCGCAACGACGGCGAAGCAGTTGTGCTTTATGACGCGCTTGCCGACCGTTGGCTTCTGAGCCAATACTGCAGCGCTTTTCCGCCGTTTCGGCAGATGATCGCCGTTTCGCAGACCGGCGACCCGTTGGGCGCCTATTACCTTTATGAATTTGTGATGCCGAACGTTAGGCTCAACGATTACGCGAAATTCGGCGTTTGGACCGATGGATATTATATGTCGGACGATGAATTTGTCGGAAGCGATTATGCCGGAACGGGCGTATTCGCGTTTGACCGCCAAAAGATCCTGACTGGCGACCCGACGGCGAGTTATGTTTATTTCAATTTGCCTTCCGGTTCCGTCATTCGAACAGGCGGATTGCTGCCCGCTGATCTGGACGGACTAAATCCGCCGCCCGCAGGCGCGCCGAACGTTTTTGCCGGCTACACGGCGACCGAATACGGCGACGCAAATGATGCGATCCGGCTTTTTGATTTTCACGCCGATTTTCAGAATCCGAATAACTCGACTTTTACCGAACGCACCGAAAGTCCGCTGGCGGTCGCGCCGTTTGACCCGACTTCGCCCGACGGCCGCAACGATATTGCCCAACCCGCGCCGGGCGATTTTCTTGATTCACAATCCGATCGTTTGATGTATCGGGTCGCCTATCGCAATTTCGGAACGCACGAATCATTGGTCTTTAATCAAACCGTTCGCACGACGCCGGTCACCGAAACGTATCGCGCCGGCGTTCGTGTTTATGAATTGCGCCGCACAAACGCAGGTTTTGGTGTTCACGAAAACGCGACGTTCGGCGACTCGACAGCTTCGCGGTGGATGGGCGCGGCGGCGCAAGATCATCAGGGAAATATTGCGTTTGAATACAGTTTTGGCAGTGAGTTAAAAAACCCTTCAATTTTATATTCAGGAAGATTAGCGACCGAGCCGACGGGAATTTTTCGTGAGCAAGAAACTTTGATAACAGGTTCCGGCGTGCAGACGGCATTCGGTTATCGCTGGGGAAATTTTACGGGAATGACGGTTGATCCGGTTGACGACTGCACGTTTTGGATGACGAATCAGTATTACAGCGCCGCGAGCCAGATGGAAAGTCCTTTCAGTTGGCTGACGCGGATCGGAAAATTCAAGTTTGCCGAATGCACGAACGCGCCGCGCAGTACGATCACCGGCAATGTTTCAAACGCTTCAAATAATCTGCCGATACAGAATGCAAAGGTGACGGCAAACGCGGTTTATTCGCGCAGCACGAATTCTGCGGGAAGCTACGGCAATTTATTGGTTTTACCGAATAGCTATACAGTGACGGCTTCCGCCAAAGGATTTCGTTCGCAAACTTTCAATCTAACGGTTGCGGACGGACAAACTCTGACGCAGAATTTTGCGCTTTCGCCGACCGCCGTTTTGGAAAATTCGGGAACAAATCTGACGGCCGAAAGCTGTGCGGTCAATAATGCGGTCGAGCCCGCCGAAACCGTCACGATGAACATCGCGCTGCGCAACACGGGTTCGCGAAATACGACGAATTTGTCCGCCAGGTTACTTGTATCAGGCGGTGTTTTGAATCCTTCGGCCGCGCAAAATTATGGTTCGCTAATTGTAAATGGCGCAAGCGTTTCGCGCCCGTTCACTTTCACCGCTTCGCCGAATCTGACTTGCGGAGGCGCGATCACGCTGACTTTGCAGTTACAGGACGGCGCGGAAAATCTCGGCATCGTGGAGATAAATCTCAAGACGGGCACCAAACGCATCGCTTTTCAGGAAAATTTCGATGCTGTCAGCGCGCCGAATCTGCCGAACGGTTGGACCTCTTCGGCAACCGGCGCACAGCAAAACTGGACTACGAGCTTAACGCGAAATCAAACGCCGCCGAATTCCGTCTTTTCCCCCGACCCGAATCAGATCGGTCTTAACGAACTTGTTTCGCCCGTTTTTTCGATCAATTCGCCAAATGCCGAACTTGAATTCCGTAATTGGTATGAACTCGAAACAACATTTTTGCGAAACAGACTGTATGACGGTTCGGTTTTGGAGATCAAGGTTGGCGGCGGCGAATGGCAGGACATCGAAATGTCAGGCGGCGCGTTTCTTTCGGGCGGATATGACGGCACGATTGACAGCTGTTGCCAGAATCCGCTGATGGGCCGACGCGGCTGGTCGGGACGCAGCGGCATAAATCAGACTTCGGAATTTATCACCTCTAAAGCAAAACTTCCGGCTTCGGCGGCCGGCCAAAATGTGCAGTTCAGATGGCGCGTCGGCACCGACATCGGCACTTTTCGGACAGGACAATTTATTGATGATCTGGTTGTTTCGGACGGTTATGTTTGCAGTTGTCAAAATACGCAAACCTTTCGTGCGCCGTTTGATTTCGACGGCGACGGCAAGACCGATCTGAGCTCATTTCGTCCCAATAATGATGTAAGTCAGCCTGATTTTATCATTGAAAACAGTTCAACCAATCTGCCGAACAATATGAGTTGGGGAATCGTCGGCGATTTGGCTGTGAACTCGGACTATGACGGTGACGGCAAAACGGATCTGGCGATTTTTCGCCCTTCGAGCGGAGTTTGGTATATCCTGAAAAGCTCGGATTTGTCGGTTGCGATCGTCAATTTCGGACTCGCAAACGATAAATTAACGCCGGCCGATTTTGACGGTGATGGGCGCACCGACATCGCGGTTTATCGTCAATCGAGCGGCGTTTGGTATATTTTGCAAAGTTCAAACGGCCAAGTTCGTATTCAACAATTCGGCATCGCGGAAGATCTTTCTGTTCAGGCCGATTACGACGGCGACTCCAGGGCCGACATTGCCGTTTACAGGCCATCCACAGGCATCTGGTACGTGTTCCGAAGCTCAGATGCGGGCGTCACGATCTACAATTTCGGACTCAACGGCGATAAACCCGTGAGCGGCGACTACGACGGCGACGGCCGCGCCGATTTCGCCGTTTTCCGACCGTCGGACAGAAATTGGTATTTGCTGCAATCGACTCAGGGGTTCGGCGTCGTCAATTTCGGTCTGGCAGACGATAAACCGATGCAGGCCGATTTTGACGGCGACGGCCGCCGCGACATCGCGGTCTATCGCCCATCAAACGGCGTTTGGTATTATCTGAGATCGGCGGACGGAAATTTCTTTTCGAAACGTTTCGGTCTAAATGGCGACATTGCGCTGCCGACGATTTTTGTGCCGTAACTTTAAGAGTCGGGAATTGAGCGTTATGTTATTTTGCCAAGATGTGATAAAAAATAGTTTCCATTTCAAACAACCTGTCCACGGTTTGTGAATTTTAAAAGAAGGTCTTTTTACAGATGAAAAAGTTTTATTTTGGTCTCGGCAGTATTTTGCTGCTTACTGTTTGGTGTGTTTTCAGTTTTAAAACCGCCGCGCAAAACGACACTAAACAGGCAGACGAAGCCAATCTGGTTTCGCCGAACATTGTTATCAGTCAATTTTACGGCGGCGGCGGTTTAGCGGGCGCACAATATACACACGATTTTGTCGAACTTTATAATCGCGGAAACGCGCCTGTCAGCTTAAACGGTTGGTCGGTTCAGTATGGTGCGGCGACCGGCTCAAATTGGCTG
>JANLTD010001256.1:0-1895 GCA_031362765.1 Acidobacteriota bacterium
ACAGCCTTTCCGCACATCTGTGGGCGAAGCCCTTGAAAACAAATTTGCGTAACATCAGTAATAATTTAAAACAGTTAAAAAAACTCAATCGGTTAGCAGTGGTCTGTGACCGCGTTCCCCGTTAATCTTTCAAACAGCGGTCACTGACCGAGCCTCTAAACTATCGTTCTAAGTTATTTTTTGCTTGCTCCTTATACGCTTTACCCCCTAAAAACTGTGCATTAGTGGTTAATGCGCTACACGCTTCGCGCTCAATTGCATAGTTTCTAGCTAGAAAGCGTATAAGTTGGGAGATTTCATTATCAGCCCGAAACAGGTCAGTGATTTTAGTCATTGAACTATTTGGTTAAGGCGTGTAACCACAATACAGAGTTGAACATCGCAATAACAATGCGTCTTGGTAACCGTAATTTATATTTTTGAAATTCAACGTGTAGCCGGCGAAGTATAATGTTCCGGCAGCCCCTGCTTTGACGGCATTGAAACCGTCGTGGTCGTTGACATTAAACTGACTAAGATAGAGTTGCGTACCGTTTGTGCCCGAGTATTTGGCAAACCAGGCATCTGTTCGGGCATTCATATCGGTCGGCGTACCACGGTTCGGATTTGTTCCGCGAAGCGAATCCCAGGTAAAACCGGCATAATAAACAATGCCGTTTGCATCAACATCAAGCGATGTGATTTCCGTCGGATACATAATATTTTGCGGAAGCGTTGATTGCCACGCCACTGTCCCGAGAGGATTGAGCTTGACCATCCACGAATTAGTAAAATAAAGCCGAAAATCAATCTGTCTGCGAAATTCATTGCCGACCGCAAAAACATTTCCGTCCGAATCAACTTTTAAGCGTGTGCCATAAAAAGCATTCGTGCGGATTGGACCGATTGGTTGGCTTCGATAGTTCTGACCATTCAGACCATTGAATTTTTCTATTTGCGAAGTAACGAATAAAAAATTGTCAGTTCCGATCTGGCTGAGGTCTTCGCTTAAGACGTATATTGAACCGTCATTTCCAACTACCAGATCTTTTGGATTTCCGACTGCATCGGCCAACACAGTTGTGCTTGTTCGATTAAAGTTTGCGTCAAAAACATAGCGCGTAATGTCATAATTTACAAATTTAGCGGGATCGCCGATAAAATCGCGAAAGCCCGTGTTGCTGCTGCGAACTCGCGTGACGGCCGTCAGTGTCGTATTTCCTGATGAATTCACACCAAACTGCAAACCGCTTTGACCTTCTTCATACGGGGTGCCGAAAACTGCAACAAGCGGTTGTTGAACGCCATTTGCATCAATTTTGACAACAAAAATATCGTAATTGGGAACACGCGTGTTTCCGGCGGCGTAAACATTTCCCGCCGGGTCAACAAAAACATCGGTCGGTCGGTCATCGGTCAGATTCGGAATTACGCGGAGCCACAATTGCGTTCCCGACGAATTATATTTTGCAACCCAAGCATCATTGTCACTAGCCGCAATATTATAGGTATAACCGACAAGATATATATTTCCGGCGGAATCATATGTGACATCGGTTGCAAAATCAGGATTTATCGTTTGATTATTGGGAGTTCCAAACTGCGCTGCCCAAACAATGCCGGAATTGACTCGTAATTGGATCGGTGTCAGTTTATCAATTCCATCGCCGAGATTGCTGGCTCTGATGAGCATTCCGTAATCTTTCGAGATAAATTCGTGACCGTATGAATATAGATACATCCGCGACGAATTGCCGTAGGTTGTTTCCGGTTCAAAATAAACGCTTACGCCAATCGGGACATTTTGCGCCGAAAGCATCACCGCGCCATCGTAATTTGTACGATTAATAGCAATGTCGTAAAAAGTTGATTGTCCGGCGACGATCGATTGCGAAGATGGATTTACTGAAACAGCA
>JANLTD010001272.1:0-2886 GCA_031362765.1 Acidobacteriota bacterium
TCTCCGTCCATCTTCATCCCGTCCATCTTTTCGCCTTTCGCCATCGGGTGCGCATGGACAAAATCGACGAGGTCTTCACTAATGATGACGAAATGCGCCAGTTCGCCCAGGTAATTCTGAAGGTCGGTTGCCGGCTTCCCAGTAGCGGCGTCGAAGGCCGCGAAGTCGAGCGTCAGTTCCTGTCCCGCTTCAATTTTCGCACTCGGTTTCATCGTCAACTTTAAGCCATCGACCGATTTTTCAAGCTTCTCATCCGCTACGAGAGCAACCTTTGCCCTTTCAGTTCCCGAGACCTTTACATCGATCCGTTCAACGACCTGTTTGGCATTAGGCGGAGTAAAGTCCGCATAAAGTTTGAAATCGCCGCCGTTTGGAAACGTGTGCTGCACTCGGTAAGATCCATCTGCGGATGGTTCGGGGTGCACATGATAAAACTCCGCAAGGTCTTTGGACACGATCAGTAAGTGCATTGGCTTTTCGTGAACGACCTGCAGATCCTTCACGACCGCGTCCTTACTGTCTATTACGGTAAAAACCAGCGTCGCCGAAGCACCGGCCTGAATCTGGCCCGGCTCCGTTTTGAAATCAACCTTAAAGGCCGAGTCAGAAGCGACCGTGTTCGCGGAATTTGTTTCGCTGACAACCGTATTCTCGACATTCGTGCTGTTAACGCCTTGCGAATTTGCCCCGACATTACATGCCGTTAAAAAAATGCCAAATGATGAAATCACTAAAACGGTTCCCAAAATCATTTTCTTTGTCATTATTCTTTTCCCTCGATTATTTGCCTCGGCTATCACTTCTCTTGATCTATTCGCCAGCCTGCGTAGTGCGAAGCTGATAAACCCCTTCGATCACGATCCGCTCACCCTCTTTTAATCCTGATACGATCTCGTAGAAATCCGCACCTTCGGCCCCCAGTGCGACTTGACGCCGTTCGAATGTCTCACCACCGTCAAAGACGAACACAAAAGTCTCGCCTTGCTCGCGAACTACCGCCGATTTCGGAACAGCCAAAACCTTGCGGTCTCCACTTGTGTCGATGGTGATCTCAATGAAATTACCGTCCTTAAGCCGATTGAATGGATTCTTGACCTCGTATATGACGGGCACGGTTCGCGTCTGTTCATTCACCGTTTGTCCGACCGACACAAGTCTCCCATCACCATCTGCAGTACCAATTGTGTAAACTTCGCCGGCCAGGGCCGAAGATGTAAAACTTGCCCGTGTGGATTCCCGAACCGTCGTGAGGTCTTTCTCAAAAACTTGAGCTTCTAAAAGGACGGTGGACAAATTGACTATGTTCAGTAACTCGGCTCCGCTTGCGACCTGTTGGCCGGTCGTCGCTTTGATCTGATCGATTATTCCCGTTATTGGCGATATTAGCGGAAAATTGCGCGAGGGTTGCCTGACGGTTGGCAAGCGGAGAATCCTCTGTCCCGCCTGTGCCGATTTGATCTGCTCGCCCAATAAAACCACTTGTTTATCGGCTGAAGTTACCTCATCTTCGATTACTTTGACGGCGGTCTGGGCTTCTTCCACACGCTTTCGCGGCACTGCCCCAACCTCCAAAAGATTCTGCGACCTTCGAAGTTCACGCTGAGCCTGTGCGAGTCGCGTCCTCGCCTGCTGGGCCGCCGCTCTGCTTTGGGCCTGTTGCGACTGAAGAGCGAGTGCGGTATTTCGCAATTCAAGTTTTCGAGCTTCGACTTCCCGCTGCTGGGCCTCGACATCCAACCTCTGCGTCTCAAGCTCCGTCTGTCCAGATACATCCAGTACCTGTTCAACGTATCCGATCTGTTCACCGCGACCGACGGCAGAACCTAACGATACTGCCTGATTAAGCACGATCCTGCCCGGCACCTGTGCGGTGACAACGCCCTTTGCATCTGGCCGAGCCCGGACCACTCCCGTGGTTTTCAAACCGCTCGTAATTTGCCGAATGTCGATCAACTGTGTCTTTATCCCAAACAAAAGCTGGGACTCTTTTGGTACGGTGATTGTCGCTCCCTTCGGCAAGGCGTTTACCGCCGCCGTTGAAAAGGCGTCGGCTGGAATCGCAGCCGTCACGCGAGTCTGAGAGGGCGGGAGCAGATAAGCCAGCGTTACCGCGCTCAGAAGGAATACCATCAATACAACCGCTCCTATCGGGGCAAAGCGGCGGAGCGAGACATTCCCCTTTCGTTTTAGGGCGAAAAAGAGGATCGCAAGCGAACCTCCCGAGAGCACAAAAAGGCTCAAAAGGCCGATCCAAAAGGATGTGCGAATCGGTGCTCGTGAGACTGTGACAGGAAAATCCGCTGAAAATGTCCTCTTGTCTTCCGTGGTTATCGAGAAAACTAATTTGTAATCGCCCGCCGCTGCGAAGCGGTACGTGCCTCGGTACAAACCTCCAGCCTCTTCCGTCGCAGCGATATTCCCCGCCACGACCGCACCATCGGGTCTTGTGAGGCTGAACACCACGGCGGCTTTTTCGATTGGCAACGGCCCCGAACCGAACCCGCCCTCAACGTTTTCACTCAAAGCAACAAGTACATGTCCTGTTTCGCCGGATCGCGGATCTCCCGGTAGGCGTTTCATAATGACAGTCAGTTGACCGCTGTCATTTTTCACATTCCGTTCGGAGGTAATAGTCGAGATCGCACCCGACGCTGTTCCGGTGGGAGTTTGTCCGTTAGCCGTAAATGCCGCCGCCAGGCATAACACGACAATACACGCGGCGAGTAAGGGCGATATTCGACCTCGCCTCAACGTCGCACGGCCGAGCCGCCCACTCAACCCTAAATGTTTGTTTAGCCAATACATCAATGTGTGTGTGCCTTGCCATACAAAGCCTGCATCGACAAAACGTCGATCCGAATCGCGTCCGTGATGGCTTTTGCCATA
>JANLTD010000034.1:0-3490 GCA_031362765.1 Acidobacteriota bacterium
CGACTAATTTAACGCCGAGCAAAAACCTTACGACTTTGTTGAAAGTCAGTAGTTTTCGCAACGAATGCGGCAGCGTATCAAGCAGTTTTTCGCCGACCTTATACGGAAAAACCGGTAGAAATACTTTGAATTTATAAAAACAAAGATAAATTCGCGTCTTTGAAAAACCGACCTTCTTAAAAATGTCGTCCAGTTCCGTGGCGGAATATTCTTTCAAATGCAATCCGCTCGCGACCGGATCAAAATTTCTCGAAACATCGTGGGGACCGCTCAGCCGATTCGGCGTGATGCAAAAATAAACGCCGCCTTTTTTCAAAGACCCGAATACATTCTCCAATTGCCGGAAAGAATCGTCCGCGTGGAGATGTTCCATCAACTGGTTGCTGAAAGCGACGTCAACGCTTTCCGGCGCAAGCGGCACACTGCTGCCGTCCGACAAAATCAATTCAAAATTTTCGGGCGCGTTGACATTTTTCGTGATTTCCTTTGAAACGTCGATTGCGTAAACCTTTCTGACTTGTTTGGCAATTTCAAAAGCAAGCGCACAATCGCCCGGACCGATTTCAAGATAAACACTTGTTTCATTAACAAATGGCTGTAAGCTCAAAACTTCTTTGGCAATCTGTTTCGCTTTTTCCGCCGTCAGATCATTGACCAGCAAAGGATGATCGGGAACTTTTTGAAAAAGCTCATCATACGCTTCCGTATATAGATTTTTTCGTTCGTCGGCGGTTGAATGGCGCAATCTTTCGGCAATCTGCTTTTCGATTTCGTAATGTTCCCTGATTTGTGCCGCAGTTCTATTGTCCATTTTTATTTTTCAATTGGCGGTAATGTTCAACCTGTTTTGTACGCTTTCGTTTTTGATAAGATTCAAGAAAACTCTTTGGAAGTAAAAACTGGATCAAAGATTTTCCGATTTCCTTTGCCGAACCCGCTTCGCGCCAACTTTCCCGTGCCAGCAAGACCGCTTCTTTTTTATCACCATTTTGCAGAAAGACCCTCATATTGCGGTATTTTATTTTCGCCTGAAATTTTTCCAACTCTTCTTTGCCGATGCCCAAAAATTCGATGTTACGATTTTGCGCTTCGATCACTTCCGTGTGCATCAATAACAGATTTTTGCTTGTATTATAGCTGTGATGCCGCCAGACGGAAAGCGTCTGCGGGTCGAAAGCAAAATCACCCAAAGCTCCTAATCTGACATACATTTCATAATCTTCGAGCCGCGAATTTTCATTCCACGCGACTTTTTCCAAAGCGGAGCGGCGATAAAAGACCGTCGAACTGATAGGCGAAACACCGCCCAACAGCATCAAACGCGGATCGCCGTCGGGATAATTTGCCCAGTCTTCTTTGTAATTCGCCGTTTTGTCAAAGATCTCTCCGTTTTCATCAATCAGAAACGAATGTCCGTAAGCCAACACAGCCGATCCGCGATTTTCAAGAAGTTTCGCGCGTTCTTCAAAAAATGTCGGCAGCCAAAAATCGTCCGAGCCGATATAAGCAAAATATCTTCCCGAGCTTAAAGAAAAGCCTTCGTTCAAAGTCGCGCACAGACCGCGATTTTCGCGTACGATCAGCTCTGAATCAAACGGACAATCTTTCAAAATTCTTTCGATGATCCGCGGCGAGCCGTCTCGGGAACCGTCGTCAACAACGAGCAGTTTTTTTGGCGATAAAGTTTGAGCGATTATTGAATTCAAACATTTTTCGATAAACGGCGCGTGATTGTATGACGGAACAAAGGCGAAAACTTCCGGATTTTTACGGTCTTTGTTCATTTCAACACTTCAAACTATAATGAAAACAAATTTTTCGTGACTTGTCATTGAGAGAAGCGCAACAAAATTGCCTCAAATTTATCGAATGAAGATTTTACATATTTTAGATTCACTAAATCGCGGCGGCGCGGAAATGCTTGAACTCGACGTTTGCCGCAACGCTCGGCGCAATGGATTGGATTTGGCTTTTGCAGCGACCGGCGGCGGTTCGCTCGAAGAAGATTTCAAACGATCGGGCGCGGAATTTTTTCGTTTAAACCGGCGTTTTCCGATAGATATCGCGGTTGTTGCGGGGCTTCGAAAGATCATCAAACAGAATCAGTTTACGATAGTTCACACCCATCAACCGGTTGCCGGAATTCACGCCTATTTAGCAACACGCGGCACGAAGGTGAAACTTGTGCTGAGTTTTCAAGGATTTATTCCCGACAAAAAGAATCAGCTGATCACGCGCTTTTTGGTGCCGCGAATGGCGGCCAATGTCGCGTGTTCCGAAGGACTTCTTGAATGGCTCGCGGAGGTTGAAAAAACCGATGTGGCGGGCTTTCGGGTGATCTATAATGGCGTTGATACAAGCCGGCTCGCGTATGAGGGTGAAAGTTTGCAGGAAGAATTAAAGCTTTCAGAAAACGCGTTTCTGTTCGGAATGGTCGCGCACTTTTACGCGCACCAACGCAAAGACCAGATCACGCTCTGTAAGGCCTTTGCACAGGTTGCCGACGCGTTGCCGAACGCGCATCTGATTCTCGTCGGCAGAATTGAACCGGGCGGCGAAGCGAAATATGACGAATGCGTGCGAATCGTCAAAGAAAATAATTTACGATCACGTGTGCATTTTCTCGGGCAGCGCGACGATCTTGCAAAGGTTGTCAATTCGCTTGATGCGTATGTTTTTTCGTCCTTTTACGAAGGTTTGCCGATTGCATTGATGGAGGCGATGCTCTCGAAAAAACCTTGTATTTTGTCGGATATCGCGCCGCACCGCGAAGTCTCAAACGGCGGCCGGTTTGCCGAAGTTTTCGAGACGCAAAATGCCGGCGCGCTGGCGGAAAAACTTCTCAAGATCGGCGAAGATGAAGAATTCAGAAATGATCTGGCAAACCGCGCATTTGATTTTGCAAAAGAAACATTCAGCATCGAAGCGCATCTCGAAAACTTGAAAATATTGTATAATTCAATTTAGTTATGGGAACTCCGAAGCGAAAAATTTTAAAAAAGACCGATTTAACGCTCGAAGAATATCTCGAATTTGAGCGCAACGCGGAGGTTCGGCACGAATTTTTTGACGGCGAAGTGCGTCAAATGGCTGGTGAAAGCGGCGAACACGGAGACATTTCCGCAAATTTGGTTCGTTTAATAGGAAATTCTATTTACAAAAAAAATTGTCGTGTGCGGACAAAAGATACAAAAGTTCGGAGCGGATTTATGCCGCCGAAAAGTCCGCTCAAAAAGGGAATGATTTCGTATCCGGATCTGGTCGTCATTTGTGGCGAACCGGAATATCACGACAAACACCGCGACGTTGTTTTGAATCCGAAGGTCATCATCGAAGTTTTGTCGGAATCAACCGCCGAATTTGACCGCACCGATAAATTCCATCGTTATAACATCTGCAATCCGACATTGACCGACTATGTTTTGGTTTCGCAGGATAAATGTCTGGTTGAGCATTTTATCAAACAATCCGACGGCGCGTGGAAATATCT
>JANLTD010000048.1:0-9284 GCA_031362765.1 Acidobacteriota bacterium
CCTGTTTCCGGCGCGACCGCGATCTGCTGATCGTTTGATTCAACCAGCGCGTCAAGCAATTCGTCGGAAATTTGATCGAGCCGAAGCGAAGAAACCGTGATACGATAATCCATTTTCCGGAGTTCACTCAAGATCGTCGAAATTTCAGGATGATCGCAGACAGCCGTTGAAACAAGTCCGATCTTATTCGTTTTGCTGCGCCACTCGGCGGCTTTCGCCAAAATATCTTTGGCGGGAACGACCCGTGGCGGGTAATAATTGTAGCCCGCCCAGCAAAACCGGCAGCCCTGCGAACACCCGCGCGAAATTTCGACCAGAAGGCGGTCGCCCATTTCCGCGCCCGGCGACCAAACCGAAGTTGACGGACAAAAAATATCCTGATTGACAAGAAAATCGGCTAATTCTTTTTCGCCGCGTTTCATTGCGCGCCGCAAAGTTCCTTCCTTCGGATTGACGGCCGCGAGGGCGCGTCCGACCCGGCGCGGAACGCCTTTTTCCTTCGGCAGATAATCGAAGACCGTGCCGTCGTCGTTGTAAACGACGTCATAGAGCGACGGAACATAGAAACCGCGCCCGATCTTTGCGAGATTAAGCAAAATATCTTCTTTATTTCCGTGTTCAAAAATCGCGTCAACCAGTTGAAAAGCGAGAACTTCGCCTTCACCGACAGCGATCACGTCGGTAAAATCGGCGATCGGTTCCGGATTCAGGAACGAAGCCGCGCCGCCCATCACAACCAGCGGATGAAAATGATTACGCTCGCGCGACCAAACCGGAATGCCGCTCATTTGCAGCATTTTCGCCATATTCAAATAATCGGTTTCAAACGAGATCGAAAAAGCGACGACATCAAAGTTCTTGACGGGCGACTGCGTTTCAAGTGAAAGCAGGGTCGTGCGCGATTTTTCGTATTCTTTCAGTTCATCGGCATCAGGCAGAAACACGCGTTCGCAAGCAACTTCCGGAATGCTGTTGAAAAGCTCATACATCGTGTGAAGCCCGAGATTTGCCATTCCGATCGAGTGTGTGTTTGGATAGCACAACGCAATGCGAAGTAGCGCGCCGTGTTTGATCGTAAAACCTTCTTCGCGGGAGAGTTTTTGTTTGTAGCTTTCGATTATTTTTTTACTCATAAAGACAAACTGAAAGTTTATCAAATTATGGGTTAATTTGATAATGTATCTTACAACAAGGATATAATAGATACGATAAGCATTTATGGTAAAGAATGAAAAAGATTTTGCGACCTTCCAAGAAAGAGATAAAGCTTTGGAAGAACTAATGCAGTTAGATGGCTGGCTAATTGGAAAGAAAATTGAACGATAGGAAATGTCGATATTTATTTTTCATGGCAATTTTGAACAATTGACTAGTATTATTAATGAGTTTAATAGTCGGAAGTCTTTATTATTGTTTGACGTGCGAAATACCACGGAACTTGGACGTTTTTTAGTAGAAGTAACGAGGCTTTTGCATAACTATGTTGCCTCGGCTATGACTTTGGTTGATCACACCAGAATTTTGGTGAGAGAACTATATAACGGATCAGAGTTTTCTGAGTTTAACAACGAATACAATGCTGAAATCGAATCCAAATTTCAATTGAATCCGCTACATCAGTTTGTCCAAGGGCTTCGCAACTATATTGTTCATAAAGGATTGCCAATAGTAGGTGGAAATCTTGACCCAAACAAAATAGAAACTTATTTAATAATAAATTTTGCCGAATTACGCGATGATTTTAAGTGGAATAAATTAGCAAAAGAGTTCATATCTTCTAGAGTGGAAGATGAAAAACTTGAAATCATAGTGTCGGATTATTGTAAACTTGTATCGGAATTTCATGAATGGTTTTACAAGCGACAACTCGCAATACAAGCCGAGAAATTCAAAGAAGCAAACAAACTTCGAGAACGTATTGCCAATTCTAAATGGACTCCAAAATTTGAATGATTTTAAGTGAGATTTTATAGCCCATTGTTTGCGAAAAATCTTGATGTTTCAATCTAATATCGCTAAACTGTTTTCATGCAAGCGATTGATTTACAAACTACTGATGATAAATTTTTGCTGACAATTGATAAAACCTTTATTGATAAAGAGTTTTTGCTGCGATTGATTGAAAATATTCGTCTTGAATATCTTGCCCGAAAAGTTGATTTTGACGAAAGTATCGAATATTTAGGCGACGAAATCAAAGAAGATTGGTGGCAAAAAAATAAGTCCAGATTTATCAATCCGCAAAAATGAGAGCAATTGTCGTTGATACAAAGATTTTATTCTCGTCATTGCGGGCAAAAAATACGCGAATCAGAGAAATTCTCGAAAGAAGCGATTGCCGTTTTTATGCTCCAAACTTTCTCGCAGTCGAAATTTTCAAACACAAAGAACGAATCCTAAATAAATCAAAAGCCACCGAAGACGAGGTTTATGAACTTCTTTATAAAATTCTCCAACGAGTCAAATTTATAAACGAAGAAGCAATTTCGCTTGGGAATTTTGTGCAAGCCTACAAATTATGCGGTGCTGTTGACGAAAAAGACACACCGTTTGTTGCCTTGGCTTTGGAACTTGAGGCAGAACTTTGGACAAGGGATAAAACTCTGAAAAGAGGCTTGATTAAAAATGGTTGGAATACTTTTTTTAACGAAAACGATATGAGTCTTGAGTAATTTATTTCTGTAATTGTTGGGGAATATAGCGCGACATTTATTGACTGAGTTTGATTATTTGGGCGGAAAGCATTGTGCAGATATGATTGAACTTTTCCCATTTGTCCAACTCTTTCAATTCACTTGAGCTAAGATTTTTTTCACGATTTATTTCAAGCAAATCGGACACGCGATTTTGTGCTTTTCCGGAGATTTTATATTGCGAAACTTTTATCGAAGTCGGATTATCTGACAGAAAAGCAATTAAATCACCCGACGGCTTTTTAACGTGCGAAGACTTAAAATTTGCGACGCTTAACTCAATTATCGTCGGCAGCCAAACGCTGATTGGTTGGATTTTCTGAGCCAACGAATTTGAAACTTGTAATGTCAATTCGACCAAAATTGTCTTATATTCTATGTCAAGCAAGATTTTATGGCAAAGAAAATTGCGGTAAAATCAAGAAAATTGGACAATCGAACAAAAAGTTCTTAATATCGTTTCATCGCCGATGGTGCAAACGAACATAACTCAAAATTGGAGTCGGAAGAAAAAGTTTCTCGTAAAATTTCTTTTACTTTTTATCAGCCTGGTGATCGGTTTGACGATCACCGAGGTTTTTTTGCGCGTGATAAATTATTCGTTTCCGACCTTTTACAGCGCGGATGAGTTTCGCGGCTATGTTTTAACGCCGAAGATCGAAGGCTGGTATCGCAAAGAAGGCGAAAGCTATGTGCGCATCAGCAGCGCCGGTTTGCGCGACATCGAACATTCCAAAACAAAGCCGCCGAATACTCTGCGGATCGCAATTGTCGGTGATTCATATGCGGAAGCCCTGCAGGTTCCGCTGGAAAGTGCTTTTTGGAAATTGGCCGAAAACCGGCTTCAGCAATGTTCGGCAACCGGCGGACGCAATGTCGAGATGATCAATTTCGGCGTTTCGGGTTACGGTACGGCCCAGGAATTGATAACGTTGCAAAGACAAGTATGGGATTATGAGCCGGACGTTGTCCTTCTCGCCTTTACGACGAACAACGACGTTACCGATAATTCGCGCCTTTTGAAAAAAACGGATGAAATTCCGTACTTTGTTTATCGTGATGATAAATTGGAATTGGACGATTCGTTTCGGACAAATCCTTCGTTTCGCTGGCGAAGGTCATTTCTCGGTAGAGCGGGAACGGCGCTGAGAGATAATTTGCGCTTTGTGCAGCTTGTGCATCAGGCGCAATATTCATTAAAAAATTATCTGGCGAAACGACGCGCTCAAAACGCCGCTCCGAAGATCGAAAAACAATTCCCAGCAGAAAACACGCCGCCCCCGAATTCAGCGGCACGGGCAGAAGAATTAGGAATTGACAATCTGGTGTATGGTGAACCGCCGGACGCGGTTTGGAACGAAGCGTGGCGGGTGACGGAAGGCCTGCTCATCGAGATGCGCGACGAAGTCGAAAGGAAAGGCGCGAAATTTTTGGTCGTCACGCTGAGCAACGGCGTACAGGTTTATCCCGATGAAAACGTGCGCCGTGCTTTTATGGAAAGGGTTGGCGCGACCGATCTGTTTTATCCCAACAAGCGTCTCAAAAATTTTGGCGGGCGCGAAAAGATCACGGTTTATGACCTGGCGCCCGAACTGCAAATTTACGCCGAACAAAACAACGTATTTCTGCACGGTTTTGGCGAAAACATCGGTAACGGTCATTGGAACACGGAAGGACATCGCGCGGCGGGCGAAAAGCTTTCGGAAAAACTCTGCAACGAATTTTTTAAATGAATATTTTAGGAATCTCAGCTTACTATCACGACTCAGCAGCGTGCCTTTTGCGAAACGGTGAAATTCTGGCGGCGGCGCAGGAAGAACGCTTTACTCGCCAAAAGCACGACCCGAATTTTCCGTCGAACGCCGTCAAATATTGTTTGGAAGACGCGGGCATTTCGATCGGCGACGTTGATCTTGTCGCCTTTTACGACAAACCGCTGCTGACATTCGAGCGACTTCTTGAAACTTACATTGATTACGCGCCGTATGGAATTCGCTCTTTTTTGAAGGCGATGCCGGTGTGGATCAAAGAAAAACTCTGGACGCGGGAAAATATTGCGAAAGCGTTAAATTACGAAGGCAAAATTCTCTTCACCGAGCATCACGAATCGCACGCGGCGTCGGCTTTTTTCCCGTCGCCGTTTGAACGGGCCGCCGTGATCACGATGGACGGCGTTGGCGAATGGGCGACGACGAGCTACGGCTACGGGCAGGGAAGCGAACTGCATCTTTTGAAAGAATTGCGTTTCCCGCATTCGCTCGGGCTTCTTTATTCGGCGTTTACATATTATCTCGGTTTCAAGGTCAATTCGGGCGAATATAAAGTAATGGGACTTGCGCCGTATGGCGAGCCGCGTTACACAAAACAGATCCTCGACGAACTCGTCGAGCTCAACGAGGACGGAAGCTTGCGGCTTAATATGAAATATTTCAATTTCGCCGCCGGTTTGACGATGACGAATGAAGCCTTCGACGCGCTCTTTGACGAACCGCGCCGCGAACCCGAAAGCGAATTAACGCCAAAACATCTCGATCTGGCGCGTTCCGTGCAGGAAGTTACCGAACTGGCAATGGTCAAAATTGCGCGGCATGTCAAAAAGGAAACGGGCGAAAAAAATCTCTGTCTGGCGGGAGGTGTGGCTTTGAACTGCGTCGGCAACGGACGCATCCTGCGCGAAAATATCTTTGAAAATATCTGGATCCAACCGGCGGCGGGCGACGCCGGCGGCGCACTTGGCGCGGCTCTTTCGGTCTGGTTTCAATATCTCGGCAACGAACGCGATGTAACCGTAAGCAGCGAAAAAAACTATTATCTCGGGCCGAAGTTCAGCGCGGCCGAGATCACCGGTTTTCTAGATTCGGTCGGGGCCAATTACCGGCAATTGCCGCGTGAAGAATTGAACGAGACTGTCGCCGCGCATTTGGCGGATGAAAGAGTTGTCGGTTGGTTTCAGGGACGGATGGAATTTGGTCCGCGGGCGCTCGGCGCGCGAAGTATTCTGGGCGATGCACGTTCGCCCAAAATGCAGTCGCAGATGAATTTGAAGATCAAATTTCGCGAGTCTTTTCGTCCGTTTGCGCCGTCGGTTTTGCGTGAACGGGTTTCGGATTATTTCGAACTCGAAACTGCTTCGCCTTATATGCTGCTGGTCGCGCCCGTCCGTGAAAATCTTCGCGTGCCGCTGACCGCAGACGAGCAGAAGCTTTTCGGCATCGAGAAACTAAATCTGCGGCGTTCGACCATTCCGGCCGTCACGCATATTGATTATTCGGCGCGGATCCAGACGGTCGGAAAAGAAGAAAGTCCGGCGTATCACGCTTTGATCGAGGCTTTTGAAAAGTTAACAAACTGTCCTGTTTTGGTGAATACGTCTTTCAATGTGAGAGGCGAACCGATCGTTTGCTCGCCGAAAGATGCTTACAACTGTTTTATGAAAACCGGGATGGATTTTCTTGTGATGGAAGATATTTTGCTTGATAAACGAGCGCAAAATGGAAATCTGTTGACAGAGATAATCGAAGAGAAAAATTCAGATTTGATTGAAAAATCGGATATTACAAAAAGCCAGGCGCGAAAGACGGCGTTGGTCGTCGCAACCGTTTTATTCGCGATCGCATTCTGGAATTTTTATCGTGCCAACGAAACGGTTGCCCGGGCTTTCGCGATGTTAGGCGGTTTACTTGTGTTGATCGGAATTTTATTTTCAAAAACCGCTCGACTCTTTCACATTTACTGGATGAAGTTAGCGATGCTTTTAGGCTATGTTAACAGCCGCATTTTGTTGACACTGCTTTTTTATCTTGTATTTGTGGCATATAATCTAATTTCCAGAACAATCGGACGAGATCCGCTTCAAAGGCGCGTCAAGAAAACCAAAAGTAATTGGACCGAGCGCAAAGCAACACGTCAGACGAAAGAAGGATTTGAACGGCTTTTTTAGGAGATTTAAGTTTATGGGCAAACTGTCGTTAGTAAAAGAGATCTGGATGTATCTCAGGCAAAATAAAAAATATTGGCTGATTCCGATATTCGTTATTTTGGTTCTGATGAGCGTGCTTATCATTTTCGCGCAGAGTTCGGCGCTCGCGCCGTTTATATACTCGATCTTTTAATTAAAATTTCCCGCGGAAAGATCTCTTAAAAAGTAGTTTAACCAACAAGATCGCTGATTTTTAACCGAGATCTGTCTCAAAACGATTCCTGCGCAAATTGAAACAGATACCTTTCTGGCCGGAATTCTTGTCGAAAACGGCAAACTTCTGATTGGTGAAGATAAACTCACGTCTCCCGCCGATTTACTTCACGAAGCCCGACATCTCGCCGCCGCGCGCGTTTGCGGGATTTAATGAGCGCCGAAGTCATTTTACTGGACGAAATTCCCGAAGTGCCGCGAAACGCGGGCGATTCCTTGGTCGGATGCCGCTTGCCGAATTCTCGAAATTGACCGTCGAATCGTCTGCGAAGAAGGCGACTATCGGAGTCGGTCTGAAAGTCCGCTGTTTAATTTCAGCCTTTGAATTTATCCCGGCGCAAATGGTTCGGAAGAATAGCGGATGACTTTGTCGGCACGAAAAGCAAACCACCGCCGCATTTTCGCCATACCCGCAAACGCAAAAATGGTCGCGGAACCAAGCCAAGCCGTTCGATTTCAAAATAAATCTTGTAATTGGCCCGAAAAAGTAGTTAAATAAGTCCAATTATATTTTAGCGATCCCCGGTCGGAAGAAGGGCAGTTTCATACTTAATTTATCGTCGTCATCATACAAAATTCGTGTGTTGAGGTTTAACATTTTAAATCACAATAATATTTGAAAAAGGAGTCCGAACAAATGAAAACTATTGAAATAAAAATTACTTTTCGCATCCTTGCCGGGATCGTATTTTTGGCATTGTTGATGCCGACCTTTGCTTTTGCGCAAAAGGACGACAAAAAGGAAGAAAAAAAGGAAGCCAAACAGAACGACAAAGACGAAAAACGGCTTGACAAACAAGTGCGTAAATATGAAGAAACGCTTGCCAAAGCCTTTGAAAAATATAACAAAGACCTTGAATTCAGAGATGATGTTGACTTTGAATATCGAAACTTACAGCGTGAGCATGCGCGGGCTGCATTTGAATACAATACGCTCGACAGCGACGATTACGTGACGACCAATTCGGGCGACAAACTTCCGCGAAGCAACGACACTCTTTACGACAATTTGACGGCACAGGATTTTGTTAATCGCGTCGGTCAATCGCTCGTTCCGGATAATTCCGAAAAACGTTACGGTTTTAAGATCACGGTCAACCCGATGCCCGATGCGCGTTCGCTTTCAACCGGTACGGTTTATGTTTCGACCGGCTTACTTTCGCTTGTTGATAACGAAGCACAGCTTGCGTACATTCTGTCACACGAGGTCGCGCACGTTGAACGAGATCATTGGAAACAGGATGTGTTGGTCGCAAAGTGGATCGAAGAAGCGACCAAAGCACAAGAACGGCGCGGCAGTATTTTTGGCGCAATTGCCGGTGCAGCGCTCGGCGGTTTAGCCGGCGGCGGCGCAGGCGGTATGTTCAATATGGCGATATTCGGCGCGGCGATCGGCGGCTCGGTCGCTAAATTAATTGACCGCAAATCATTTGAATGGTCGCTTGCGCAGGAAGACGAAGCCGACAAACTGGCGATGGATTATATGCTCAAGCGCAATTATGATGTTCGCGAATCGCAGACGTTTTACGACACTCTGAAAACCGTCGCAATCGAAGACCCGCGTATCGAACTCGACCGTTTCGCGGACCGCAAACGCACGGAAGAACGGCGCAAATCCGTGAACGCGATGATTGCCAACGCAAGCACCGCCAATCTTGCCAAAACAACCTTCGGCGCGACAAATCTGCGAGGAAAATCGCTTTCGATTGACCGCAACACGACCGTCACCGTCAACCGGATGGCGAAAAATCAGGAAAAAATGGCGGAAGATCTGAAGGTCAAAATTCAAAACGGCGAAATTATGGCGGGCGACGGCGAGTTTGAGAATATTATGGCGATTCTCAAACGCGACAACGGCATCGTTGCTTTTTATTACGATATGTATAAACTAGCGGCCCGCAATTTGGATCAATCGCTGGCAGTTCGTTCCGACGACGCGCTCGGCTATTTTTATTACGGCAGAGTTTTGAAATTAACGGCGCGAAAAGCGGGCGAAAAGGAAATGGCGCTGCAGATGTTTGCCAAATCCATCGAGCTCGACAAACGCAACGCCAATCCGCAATCAAGGCTTTACTATGCGCTGACGAAAATGAGCGGCCGGACAACCAACAATATAACGGAGATCGTCGCCGATCTGAAGCAGTACGTCAGTATGTATCAGCTTTCAAACGGTGGTGCGCTGCCGCCGAATATGAGCACGATTTACGACTTTATGCAGGAAGCAGGCGAAGTCAATTGGAATGCCTCGCCGGTCATTAACGTCAAAACCGTGACAGGACCGACGGTCGGAACCAAGCAGTAGCAGTTGTTTAATTTGAAATATTTCTCCACGAAAACGCAGGAAGTTTTCGTGGAGAAATACGGGTTTAGCTAAAAAATAGCGGTCAACTGTCGAATAA
>JANLTD010000106.1:0-7818 GCA_031362765.1 Acidobacteriota bacterium
GCCGCTTCGCGGAAAGCCCGATAAATCGGTCTGAAAATAACTAACCGCCGAAGGTGATTAAAATAAGATGTTCTCCACTAAATTCCCAGTAGAACCAAAATAATTATGGAAAAGCAAATTATCGCCCAATTAATCCCACGAGCTTCTCTTATTTCTCCTTGAATTTCCGCAATTTTCATTTCTCTTTCGAATGCTTCTTGTTTCATGCATAATCTCCCTTAAACTTTGCATCCACTACAATCAGGTGAAAGTAGAGTGCCAGTAAGTTAAAAGTGATGAACAGTATGGTTAATGGATCTGCGTGAAATTGGAGCAAATTGCCTTGTGTATTGAATTGCTACAATCCGGAGCGTTTAGAGACGTATATTAGGAAGGAAATCTACGGGATTTAAGTTTGCTAAAAATAGATAGGCTCTGTAGCCCAACTACATCAATGTTTTATGGCTTTGGCACAACTCTTGTATCTAATAAATTATAGAGAGTAGGTTAATTAAGACTTACGACAATTTAATTAAAGTTAGATTTGGAGGAGTAAAGTTATGTTATGGACAATTTTTATCGTTTTATTGGTTTTATGGTTTTTAGGAATGGTGACTGCTAATACACTTGGCGGTTTTATTCATATTTTATTACTTATAGCAGCGGCAGTTATCCTAATTCGTGTAATTCAAGGTCGGAAACCATTGAACCTTTAGTCGGAACATATAATAAATAAGGGAGTTAGAAAAATGGAAATGATGGAAAGTTCAAAATCGAATGCAACCCGAAACCTTTCATATTTATTGATTGGAGGGGGAATTGGGGCTACTTTAGCCCTTCTTTTTGCCCCAAAAACAGGAAGTGAACTGAGAGGAGGCATCTCAAAAGTAACTTCAAACGGCATTGATAAGACTCGTGAAACGGTAGGTCAATTTCGTGAAAGCGCAGGGAACTATTTTGAGAATGTGAAGGATAAAGCCAATGACTTTTACAACACAACGGCAGACAAAATCAGTCAAGTAGCCGATAGTGTTAAAAAACTGCCCGAACAGGCTGAAGATTTAATTAAAGATAAAGTTGGGCAAATTGACGAAGCGGTTGAAGCCGTGCAGAAGGAATATCAACAAGATAAGAGCAAATCGGCAAAATCTTATGTTGCGTACAATTAAGTGAGCCAAATGGACTGCGATATTCTCCAACAAGTTTAACGTAGTCATTTTTATATGAAAATTTTAGTGACCGGAGCAATGAAGATAAGCGGTCTTTAAATTGCAGTCAGACAAAAGAAAGAAAATTTGCCCGCGAATCGGCGCGAATCGGCGCGAATATTTTTCTTTTTTCAACTTGTCTTCTAACAATCTGCCATTTCCCTTCCATCACTTCCATTAGGGTTCGCAACTCTCACTTTATTCATATCCTTGACACAACTTCAAGTATTTCATTTACCAACACATCAGGCTCAAAAGGCTTAGAATGATGGCGTTGAAACCCTGAGTCAAGTGATTTTTGCTGGTCATTGAGCGAGGCAAAAGCTGTCAGGGCAATGGCGGGAATATCTCGCCCCAGTTCTAGCGGTAAATCTCTCACTTTTCGAATAAAACTATAACCGTCTTCTTCCGGCATACTTATATCAGAGATAATCACCTTCGGAAGTTGGTCGGTTGAAGTTAAATACGCTAAACCTTCTTGCGATGAACTTACCGAATGAACCTCTGCTCCCATCTGACTTAGATAAAAATGCAAAACCTCGCGTGAATCTTCGTTATCTTCAACAATCAAAATACTAATATTCTCTAAGGAGTTAGCTGATTCTTTGTCGGGCAGAGAACTTCTTGGAATATCTTCTGAAATTTGATTGAGGTTAATTGGAAGACGAACTGTGAATGTGCAGCCCACTGTATCTTTATTATTTTCCGCTGAGACACTGCCGCCGTGTTTTTCGACAATCGCTTTGACAATTGAAAGCCCCAAACCTAAGCCGTCTTTTTTATTAGAGCCTTTCGCTTGATAGTAACTTTTAAAAATAGACAGCAGGTCTTCCTCAGGAATTCCACAGCCTGAATCTTTTAACTCGAAAACGGCTTCATTATTCTCTTGTCTCAAATTAATAAATATTTCTCCTCCTTCAGGCGTAAATTTTATTGAATTGGAAATTAAATTGGAAAAAACCTGTTGAAGCCTTCCGGCATCTCCGCTAATGATGACATCCGACGATTCTTTTAAGACAAAATTGATTTTCTTTTCTAAAGCTACAAGTTTTTGGGAATTAAAAATGCCACTTATTAATTCCTTCAAAGACAAAGGAAATAAAGAGAGATTCATCTTACCCGAAATAATTTTGGTGGAATCAAGCAAATCACTAAGCATTTTAGCTTGAAAACTTGCGCTTTTTTCGATGGTTTCGAGAGCCTTTTGGTGAGTGCTTTGGTCAACTTTTTTAGTTCGTAAAATTTTCGCCCAGCCGAGGATGGAATTTAATGGCGAGCGAAGTTCGTGCGAAACCAATGCCATAAAATGATCCTTCGCGCGATTTGCCTCTTCTACTTCATCACGAGCATTTCTTTCAATAACTACAAGTTGTTGAAGCCTATCGTCCGTCATTTTTCGTTGAGTAATATCGCGGATGCTTCCCATCATTATCCAAGAGGCTTCGCCTTCGTTAAAAGTCTTCCCGCGAAGTGCCACCCAACGAATCTCTCCGCTATCTAAAATTATTCGATATTCAATCTCATAATCAGTGAGGTTTGTTTGCGATTCTTTGATTGCTTCATAAATATTGGCAGAATCCTGAGGATGAAAAACTTTGGCAAATTTTTCAAAAATCATTATTTCATCGGGCGGATATCCGAAAATTTCATTACAACGAGGAGTAGTAAAAATATCACCTTTGTGTAAATCCCAAAACCATAAACCGACTTTGGCACTTTCAGCCGCAAATAAAAAGCGTTCGCTTTGAGTTTTGAAATAATCAATTTCTTTCACATAGCGGGTGACATCCAAGCTCGAAAAGAATATTTGATTAAGTTGATTTTCGTCATCCGTGGTTCGGTTAAAGGTTGCTTTAATGGTTGAAATCGTGGCGGCATTAAGGCGAAGATGAGTCTCAATTTCGATAGGTTTTCCTTCTCCGGCAGCTTTCGTTGAATTAGCGATTGTTTGGGAAGTAACTTCATTATGTTGCCAAAAAATCAAATCGGAAAACCTTTGTCCGATTAAAGTTTGAGCTTCAATTTCAGCCTCTTCAAATACTTTTCCGCCAATATCTTGAATAAAACCCTGAGCGGAAAGTGTCGCATAGAGATAAAAAACATTCTTTAGGTTGTTCATATATTGCCCAGCTTTTTGCCCGAAATATAACGAATCATAAGAACTACTAAAGCCGCAACTAAAAGCAGATGGACAAAACCTTCAAACAAGTTACCGGTTAAAAGTGCGATTGCCCATAAAAGGATTATTACTAAGAACAAATATCCTAACATTTTTTTCTCTTATCGAGATTGAGTTTTTAAGAAAGCTCCTGTAAACCACGAAGAAAAGATCTCGTTCTTAAAAATTCTAGCTGTTTTTTTTCTCGCAACTCAGAGATCCAATTTGAAATATTGTTTTCGACCTTTTCTTCTAATCTCAGGTAGCCGCTTTTGCTTTCTTCAACATTTAAAACGGCAGAATCTGAATTCTCGATCGCGATTGTGCGCTTTTTAATAATTTTGATGGTCATTTTATGTTCTCCCTTGTTTGAAATCTTACAATTCTACAATGCAAGCCAAATGCCAAAGTGCTAATCCTTGAAAATAATAGAGTTATGTCCACAGCTAAAATGACTGAGATAATAGGCTAGAGGATTATGTATGAATTTGATACGATTAGAATATATGAAGAAACGAGCCCTTGTAATTGATGATGATTTTTCAACGTTGGAGTTGATGAAATTTCAACTTGAAGCCGAAGACTTTTTTGTTATCACGGCTGAAATTGGCGCAAAGGGTTTGGATTTTGTTAGAGAACTGGAATTTGACATTATTCTGACTGATTTGAATTTGCCGGATATTAACGGAATCGAAATGGTCAAAAGAATCAAAGAGATTTCGCCAAATACTGAAATTATTATGATTACCGGCGATGGTTCGGTTGGCAAAGCCGTTGAAGCCGCTAAAGCCGGAGCCTTTCACTTTGTTGAAAAACCGATTGATTTTGATGAATTGATACTGTTGATACATCGGGCAATCGAAAGGAAATCACAGGCGGAGGAAATTCAGACGCTGCGTGGCAAACTGACGAGCCGCAATTCGTATGTCGGGATTATCGGCGGGAGCAAGGCGATGCAAGATGTTTATGAAATGATAGATAGCGTTGCTGAATCCGATGCCAATATCTTAATTTTAGGCGAATCAGGAACGGGTAAAGAGTTAATTGCAAACGCCATCCATTTCAAAAGTCATCGAGCCAAGAAAGATTTCGTCAAAGTAAATTGTGCCGCACTTCCCAAAGATTTGATTGAATCCGAACTATTCGGGCATACCAGAGGCTCATTTACCGGAGCCAACAAAGATAAAATCGGGTTCATTGGGAAAGCCAATGGCGGGAGTTTGATGTTAGACGAAATTGGCGAAATGCCTTTAGAACTTCAGCCAAAACTACTCCGTGTTTTGCAAGAGCGGGTCTATTATTCAGTTGGAAGTGATAAACCGCAGGAAGTTGATTTTCGACTGATTTCGGCAACAAACCGGAATCCAATTGAGGCTTTGCAAGCAGAGGTGCTTCGTGAAGACCTTTATTTTCGGATAAATACGATAGAAATTCAAATTCCGCCGCTTCGGGAAAGACTAGATGATATTCCACTTTTAGCCGAACATTTTTTGCAGAAATACTCCGAAAAATATAATCGAAATATTCGAGGTTTTTCTCAAACGGCCTACGATCAAATGTTAAATAATGGTTGGCGGGGAAATATCCGCGAGCTTCAACATACGATTGAAAGAGCCGTGTTGCTGTGCAAGGGAAATGTCATTGATTCGTTAAATATTCAAAATCAAACTTCAAGTTATTCTGTGGCACCGGCTCATACAATTTCGGCTAACCCTACTCCGGCAAATATTGTTCAATCACCAACATTCAATCAACCTCTTAATACGGGTGAAGAAAACACGGTAAGTGAGATACAAAATTTATCGAAATTAGAGAATAAAGAATTTTTTGCCGAAATCGGAAAATTGATAGTCAGTAAAATTCCGCATGCGGATGAAAATGAAGCCAATGAAGATATTTTTAACCAACTTGAATATGGAATTGTTTTGGCGGCATTACAAAAAACCAAGCACAATAAACAGGCTGCAGCAAGCCTTTTAGGAATCTATCGCCCACGTTTATACGGAATGATAAAACGCCATACTTTGGACGAAGAATAAAAAAATAGCTGTCTCCACCAAGACAGCTATTCAAGGAAAATTGATGGTTCCATCAAAATTATTAACATCAATTTTCACGAATGAAAAAAGGGGTATTAAATCTGCTGTGCCCTTTGATTTTTAAAACCGACCGGAGCTCGATAGTTGCTGATAACCGGTGTTTTTGAAATAGGCTGACCGAGCAAACGGTCATATTCATCTTTGACGACCTGGTAACATTCACAGGCATTGATTTCCAAACCTTTGCGGTCAAGAATGATAATCGTTCCGCGCACATATCGAATTAACTGTTTATTTTTTAAGTGGGCAGCGGCGATTGAAACTGCTTCGCGTCGGACGCCAAGAGTATTGGCAATCAGTTCGTGAGTTATGATTAGTTTATTGGTTTGCAAAAGGTCATGATTATTGAGCAACCACCGGCAAAGTTGTTGTTCGACCAAATGCAGACGATTACAAACAGCCGTTTGCGAAATCTGAGTCATAAAATATTGGGTATAGCGCAAGAGAATTCTTTGAAAAATGCCGTGCAGCCTGAATTCTTCTTTCAACACTTTAGCCCGCAATCTGAAAGCCTTCCCCGCCACTGTCACTACTGCCCGATTGAGCGAGGTCTGACCACCCATAAAAAGTGGAATCCCAACTAGCCCATCATTTCCGGTCAAGCCTATTTCAGCAACTGAGCCATTTTCCATAATGTATAATAAAGAAACAATTGCGGTCATCGGAAAATAGACGTATTCAAGTTGCTCACCTGATTCGTAAATGACCTCGCCCAAATGCAACGAAACCGTCTCTAAATGTGGTTTGAGCCGTGTAAATTCATCAGCCGAGAGTGCCGCTAGAAGTTTATTCTGAATTAGGTTATTTGTGTAATTTATTGAAGCCATATTGTCTAATATCCTTAAAAATTAAATTGAAACTAAAATAATGTGTCATTCCACACATTTGCAAACTTTGTTCCACAGACTCTAAGCCGTTGTTTTTGCTGATAATTAAAATTTCAAAGACAAGTTTTGGTCTTTAATAAAAATTCGTTTTGTATTGCTTTGTTTATGAAATGTAGTAATTTAATACATTGCCGTGTATTAAATTACTGATAACCCGCTGATTTGCTTGAATTTAACGGCACAATATGCCTGATTTTATGGCATATTGATTGCATATAGTTTTGTTGGGAAGCAAACAGTAGATAACAAATGAAGAAAAAGATTCGGAAATTGCTTGACGAGTATTTCGGCAATATCAGTAAAAAAGGCGGACTTAAGATTCCGTATTTTATTTTTACGATTTCTATTATCGTGACGATTGTGGTTGCTTATTTTTTCTACTCAAATGCAAAAACTATTGATTCAAAGCGATTTTCTTCTGATGTATTAACGGTTCAGGCGGTTATCGAAAGCAGGTTTAATACATATATTTCTATCCTCCGAGCCGGAAGAGGATATATAAGTGCCTCAGACAATGTAAATAGAGACGGATTTAGAGAATTTACAGAAAATTTAAGGTTGCGAAAAAATTACCCGGGCGTGCAGGCAATCGGCTTTTCTAAAGTCTTTACCCCGCAGGAAAAAGAGGCTTTACAAAAACAGATGAGGAGCGAAGGTTTTCCTGATTTTACAGTCAAGCCTGATACACCACGCAACGAATACCAATCAATTATCTACATCGAACCCTTTGATGAGAGAAATAAAAAAGCGCACGGTTTTGATATGTCGAGCGAAGCAACCAGAAAATTGGCGTTGGATACCGCCAGAGATACCGGAAATTATACAATTTCGGGAAAAGTTGTTTTGGTTCAGGATGAACTTAATCCACAACCCGGCTTTCTAATTTATGCTGCTGTCTATAAAGGCGACAAACCTCCTGAAACGGTCGAAGAAAGACGAAAACAATTAGATGGTTTTGTGTATGGTACTTTTCAGGCTTTTGAATTTACCAAAGACATTGTAAATAATCTAAAAACCAGCGAAATTACCTTCAAAATTTATGACAATGAAGTCAATGAAGCAAATCTCTTGGCAGTTGGGAATGATGAGCAAAGTTTGTTCATCACTGGCTTAAAAGAGCAAAACGAAATTGACGTTGGCGGGAGAAAATGGATTGTCACCTATACTGCTTTAGAAAACTTTAAGGCGAATTCTTTAAGCTGGTGGACACCGATAATCTTTTCTTTTGGATTAGTGATCAGTGTAATTTTATTCTTTTTGAGTTTGTCTCAATCACGAGCAAATCTAAAACTCAGCAAGATTGCCAAAGATTTGGCTCAATCCGAAACAGAAATCCAAAAACTCTTGGAAAGCGAGCAGCAAGCCCGCGAAATTGCCGACAAATCAAACAAAGTAAAAGATGAATTTATCTCAATTGTTTCCCACGAAATGCGAACTCCGCTCAATTCTATTAGCGGTTGGGTGCAAATTTTGAAGTCAGATTCACT
>JANLTD010000108.1:0-3081 GCA_031362765.1 Acidobacteriota bacterium
CGCCGCGATTTACTTTGCCCGAAACGCCGAAAAAATCGCCTTTGTCCGCCCAAAGCGAGAGATCATTGTCGCGCCAGAAAATGCACGCCGATTCGACCGCGATGTCTGTTTCAATCAACCGGTGCGGTTCTTTTTCAAAATCAATCCCAAGTTTTGCAAAAGTTGCTTCGGTCACTTTTTTGTGATTAAACCTTCCGGTTGTTTGAAAAAATCCGTGTCCTTTGAATCTAATGCCGTCGCCCGGCTGTGTGTTTCCCAAATCGAGGCGTCCTTCGTAATCCTTGCCCGAAGCGTATTCTTCACAAGTCCGCAGATAATCGGTTTCAATTCCGCCGGTGGCCAGAAACGCGGCGATCCGAAGTTTTGAAGTGATCTTATACCGCGGCAAAAATAAATTGAACGGCGCGACAAAACGGTTGCGCTGTTCGGTCTTTGTCGCCGAAAAGATCTTTTTCAAGAGTTCGGCGGTAAATCCGTCGCCTTTCGGCGGTTTCGGAAAAACCGAGCCGAGTTTGTCGGCAAGCGCGAGTGTCGTTTTACCGACCAAACCATCGGGTTTCAAACCGTGTTCTTTTTGAAACTCTTTGGTGATGGCAACCGTAATGCGCCCAAAATCGCCGTCAACTTTGACAGTAAATCCCTGCGACTTCAAAAAACTTTGCCAACTGGCGACCTCGGTGCCTTTCATTCCTTGTTTTAATAACATTATTTTCTCTCCTGAATTGGGTTAAAAAGATTGAGTTCCTTCGAAAAACTTACGACCATTTGTATCAAAATTTGCCTTAATATTCCAATTCTATGAGTATTTGAATGACCGATGCCAATAATCTAAACTCAAATAATGAAAATTCTGATCATCGGCGGAACAATATTTTTGGGTCGGCATCTGACGAGCGCGGCCTTGAAAAATAATCACGAAGTGACGCTTTTTAATCGCGGTAAGTTTTCGCCGGAAGAATTTGAAAATGCCGAGCAAATTCACGGCGATCGAAATTCTGATTTAGCGAAACTCGCCGGTCGCCGTTGGGACGTGTGCATTGACACTTGCGGATACTTGCCAAACAGCGTGAAATTATCGGCGGAATTTCTGCGTGATTCAGTTGGTCAATACGTTTTTGTTTCGAGCATTTCGGCCTACGCAAATTTTGGCGAAGCCAATTTTGACGAGACCGCACCGCTTGCCGAATTGACCGAAGAACAAAAAAAACAATTCGACGCGCTTGACCCGAAAAGCGAATTGACTGCCGCAAATTTGGGCGAAATGTATGGCGCATTGAAGGTCTTGTGCGAACGCGAAGCCGAAAAAGCGATGCCGGATCGTAGTTTAATTGTCCGCCCCGGTTTAATTGTCGGTGAATTTGACCCGACCGATCGGTTTTCGTATTGGGTAATGCGGGTGGCGAAAGGCGGAAAAGTTCTCGCGCCCGGAAATCCGCGCGGGTTTGTGCAGATGATTGACGCGCAGGATCTAGCCGAATGGATCGTCAAAATGGCGGAAGAAGACGAAAACGGCACTTTTAATGCGACCGGCAAACCGTTTGAGCTGACATTTGAAAGAATGCTCGAAGAAACAAAATCGGTCAGCCAAAGCGATGCGGAATTCGTGTGGGCGGCAGAAGAATTTCTCAAACAGGAAAATGTTGTGGTATGGAGCGAAATGCCGCTTTATATACACAAATCGGACGCAGATCTAAAAGGTTTTCTCTCGGCAAATATTGATAAAGCGTTGGAAAAAGGTTTGAAATTTCGCTCTTTGCGCGAGACGATTCGCGATGTTTTGAATTGGCGCAAAACAAAACCGGACGAGCCGAAAGCCGGAATTTCAGCTGAAAGAGAAAAAGCATTACTTAAAAAATGGGGCAAAATTTAGAAACTGTTTGAAAACCATTTTGCCTACGAAACATACGAAAGATACGAAAATAGATCAAAATAATTTTTCTTGTTTCGTTTCTTTCGTGTATTTCGTAGGCAAACTCTTTGGTCTTAAAGCAAAATCGGTATGAAAAAAATTCTAGTGATCGGTTCGGGCGGCGCGGGGAAATCAACATTTTCGCGGCGTTTAGGCGCGTTGACGGGAATCGAAGTCCTTCATCTCGACAAACTTTACTGGCGCACTGGCTGGATCGAACCGCCTAAAGATGAATGGCAAAAAACGGTCAAAACCTTGCTCAAACAGAGCGAATGGATCACGGACGGAAATTTCGGTGGGACAATGGAAATGCGGCTCGCGGCTTGCGACACGGCAGTTTTTCTTGATTTGCCGCGCACCGTTTGTCTCTATCGAATTTTGAAGCGCCGGCTAAAGTATCGAAACACGAATCGTCCTGATATGACGATGGGCTGCAATGAAAAAGTTGATTGGGTGTTTCTCAAATGGATTTGGGATTATCCGAAAGAAAATAAGCCGGCGGTCGAGGCAAAATTAAAACGCTTTGAGAATGAGAAAACGATAATCCGACTGAAATCGAAAAAGGAAGTTGAAGATTTCTTGATGAATTATTCGCAATCTTCTGTGCTAAAATAACAGCGAAAGGAGAATTTTTATGGGACAACTTGTCATCGAATTGCCGCAGAACATCAATTTAAGGGTGACGGTTAAAAGTGCCGAAATTGTTGACGAAATTTTACGGCTGGTTAAAAGTCCGAAGAGAAAATTGGAAACGATAGCTTTGGATTTGCCATGCGATTTGGACGAAATAGATGAAAAAGAGGTATTGGGAATTTTGTCTGACAGAAAAGAATCCGGCGAGATGCCGGCTATTATCCCGCCGCGCCGAAACAGTTTGAAAGAAGATTTAGCTGCCGTTTTGGGGATTTGGGCGGATAATGAAGAAGAAGCAGATGAAGTTGCCCGCAAAGTTCGGGAAGCAAATAGAAAAATAACGTGAATCGAAATCTCCTTTTGACGGAATGTTTTATGATTTGTTTTCAGCCTCGCAGAGGCTTTCCCGAAGGGCAAATAGCCGCGTCATTTATGCATTAATATCAACACATCTTTGAAAATCAATGCGCCTTTGCGGCTGTGCCGCCCGATGTGCGGAAAGGCTCTGCCTTTCCGGTAAGTTTTCCCTGATTTTCTGC
>JANLTD010000137.1:0-3426 GCA_031362765.1 Acidobacteriota bacterium
GTCTTTGACCGCGTTATTCTAACGCGGTCAAAGACCGCTCGCTTAACGATATAATTGGTCTAATGTAATTTTGCTCGGCTACTTAATTCTACTTTGTCAGATTAACTTTGAAACTTGAAACTAAAGAAAATTAGCCGTAGATTTTGGCAGATTTCGCGGATAAATCAGATAAAATTTCTAAAATCCAAGAGAAGAATCAGCATTTATCCACTAAATCCGCAACTAATTTTTAATCTGACAAAGTAGAATTAATTTCAATTAATTTACAACAAAAATCTTAATACGAAATAACCTTGTCCGTAACCTTGCCGTTTTTGATGCGGACAATCCAGATCGTGCCGTAGTCTGATTCGGCCGGCATCTTGTATTTGCTTTGTTTGAGAAGCAGATTGACGAGCTGCGCGGTGGTCGAATTATGCCCGACGACCGCGATTCTTCTATTCTTTTTTACCGACAAGATCTTTTCGACGAGTTCACCGAGATTGCCGGGTTCGTAAAATTCGATCGGCAAACTTTTTATTCGCGAAAGCGGCGTGACGGTTTGGATCGTGCGCTGATAATTTGTCGAAAAAAGACGCATCGGTTTGTATTTTTCGAGGACTTTCACAAGCCGCAACGCGCGTTTTTGACCTTCGATCGAAATATCGGGTTCAGAATCGTCGCCTTCCGTCGGCGATTCCTTGTCGGCGTGTCTGAAAATGATCACGGTGATCTTTCGGTTCTGCGCGAAAATGCCGTAATTTGCAGAGGTCAATAAAAATAGTCCGGTCAAAAGGACGAAAAACAACTTCATGATCTTAATCTAAACAAATCCGCGCCGATTTCAAAATGTTTGTGAAATGTCCCAATAAATCTTTCTTTAACTTTTTGCCGAGACATTAAAAATGCGAATCATGAGTTGAAAAATGTCAGCGCGCATTGGCTTAAAACTTCCAGGATTAGAAACTTTAAAAAGAAATAGGACGCCGACAAACGCGGATTCGGCGGATTTACGCGGGTTTTTTTAGAAATCCGCGATTATCCGCTCAATCAGCGTTCGTCCGCGTCCTATTTTTGAAACTTTTCACCCTGAATTTTGAGTTTGCAAACAACTTTTCAATTTATCTAGTCAACCCCTGATTCGCATTAAAATGTTTGTGATAGCGATCATTTGTTGAAAATCCTTGATTTGCTAAGATAATACATTTACAAAAGACGATGAACACAGATCTTAAAAATAGCATTTTAGAAACACTCGCACGGCTTTTAGCGGAGAACAAGCCGCAGATCATCGAAGCCAACAAGCTCGATCTCAAAACCTGTCCGCGGACGGACGCGGTCATCTTTGACCGTTTACGGGTTGACACGGCAAAGGTCGAAAAGATGATCGCGTCCGTCAAAAACGTGATCGCCGAACCAGATCCGGTCGGCAGGATAATTTCCTCGCACATTCGCGAAGACGGATTAAAGATCGAGAATCGAACCGCGGCTTTCGGGACGATCCTGATCATTTACGAAGCGCGCCCCGATGTTTCGATCGAAGCCGCGATCATCGCGCTCAAAGCCGGAAACAAGATCTTATTAAAAGGCGGCAAAGAAGCGCGCAGTACGAATTCTTGTTTGGCAAACCTGTGGCAAAAAGCGTTGGAAGAAAACGGCGCGGACACGGATTTCGTCAAATATCTCGATATTTCGCGCGAAGAAACGCAAAGATTGATTTGCGGTGAAGCGGAGAAATTCGACATCGTGATTCCGCGCGGCGGCGAAACGCTGATTGATTTCGTTCTCAAAAACTCGAAAGTTCCGGTCATTGTCAGCGGACGCGGCAATAATTTTGCATATATTGACAGCGAAGCGGATTTTGAAATGGCACTCGAAATTATCCTCAACGGCAAATCGCGTCTGAGCGTCTGCAACGCGCTCGACAAGGTTTTGCTGGACGAAAAACTTCCCGGTTTAGAAGAAAAGATCAATAGAATAGTCGGGGCGTTGCACGCGTTAAGCATCGAAGTTTTCGGCGATGGTTCGGTGCATTACGTCAATCCTTCGGTCAGACTATTCGGCGATGAGGAAACGTGGTTTGAAGAATTTCTGGCGGCGAAAATGGTCGTCGCGGTTGTCAAAGATATGACGGAAGCGATCGAAAAGATCAATAAATATTCGGGCGGACATTCGGCGGTGATCGTCACGCGAAACGCCGAAAAAGCCGAACAATTTATGGAGAAAGTTGACTGCGCGGCGGTTTATCACAATGCTTCGACTAGATTTACCGATGGCGGCGAATTCGGTTTGGGCGCGGAGATCGCCATTTCGACGCAGAAATTACATTTTCGCGGCCCGCTCGGCGCGGAACATCTGCTGACAAACAAATGGTTCGTCTTCGGCGACGGGCAAATCAGGAAATAAATTTGAACCGCAGAGACGCAGAGACGCAGAGAGGAAATAAAAAAATTATCAAAATAATGGTAACTGACTAGGTCTTTGGCTTTTGGTCTTTGGTTTTTGGTTTTATTCGATGGAAACCCTTTGATTTTCAATCAAGACTCCCCAAAATAAACGGGCGTGGTGAGAAATTCAATGCCAATCGGCAATTTCTTTCAAAAAACCAAAGACCAAAGACCTAAACAATTACAAATAATGACAATTTGAATAAGAACTCTGCGTCTCTGCGGTGAAAAAATAATGAAAAAGAAACTCGTCTTAAAAATCGGCACATCAACCTTAACGGGCGGCACAAAACTTATCTCACGCGGCAAGGTCGAAGACATCGGGCGGCAGATTCTCTTCCTTCGTGATGAATACGACATCGTGCTCGTTTCGTCCGGCGCGATCGCGACCGCCAAACAATATATCAACATCACCGATGCCGGCAAGCTCGTCGAATCAAAACAGGCGATGGCCGCGATCGGGCAGCCGCTTTTGATGAGAATTTACAACGAGATTTTCAGCGATTTCGGCATTCGGACGGCGCAATGTCTGATGACCTACCGCGATTTTGAAAACGAAACGTCGCGCCAAAACACGCTCAACACGATCAGCGAGCTCATCAAATACAACTATGTGCCGATCATTAACGAAAACGACACGACCGCCGTCGAAGAGATCATCCTCGGAGATAACGACAAACTTTCCGCGCTTGTCGCCGCGCTGATCCGTGCCGATCTGCTCGTCCTCGCGAGCGACATTGACGGCGTTTTCGATAAAAATCCGTATCTTCACCCGGACGCGAAACATATTCCCGAAATCAAAAATATTGACGAAGCACGCGCACTTGTCGAAGAACGCGATTCGGAACTCGGCACCGGCGGAATGAACTCCAAACTCGAAGCCGCGATCATCTGCCAAAAAGAAAATATCGAAACGTGGATCGTCAACGGCGCGGGCAATAATTTCTTAACAAACGCGCTCGACGGAAAAATTCGCTACACGAAATTTTTGAAAACGTCA
>JANLTD010000954.1:0-1876 GCA_031362765.1 Acidobacteriota bacterium
GAAGCTTATTCTTTAGTGAAGTGATGCAGCTGCCGCCGTGTGTTTTGTGTTGGTATCAGCGAATTGCGATGTATCCGCTTGTCTTTGTGATCGGCGCGGGAATTTTGTTGGGCGACCGGCGCGTCAAGTTTTATGCGCTACCGATCTGTTTGGGCGGTGTCGCGATCGCCTTTTATCATAATCTGCTTTATTACGGGCTGATTCCCGACAGCATTACGCCCTGTACGCAAGGCGTTTCGTGCACTTCGGTACAAATTGAATGGTTCGGGTTTATCACAATTCCGCTGATGTCGCTGACGACATTTGTGATTGTCGGGTTATGTTTAGTGTTTTATAGACCGAAAGATGAAACCACGAAATAGGCGAAAATATAAAAGTCATTTGCGGTTTGATTCAGAGTTTAATTTAAAGAAATAATTGTTTTATGAGGAAAGAAGTTAAGATTTTGGGCGCGATCGCGATTTTGGTCATCGTCGGCGCGGTCATCGGTGCAAGCTATTATCGAAATTCGGTGCAAAATGTGCGTGTCACGACCAATACGAACAGCGGCAGCAAGTCGGCGGCGATTAATCCCGAAACGCTCGTGCGCCCGGACAGCCCGACGCTCGGCGCGGCAGATGCGCCCGTCACGCTGGTCGAATTTCTCGATCCAGAATGCGAATCATGCGCGGCTTTTGCGCCGGTCGTTAAAAGAATCCTGAAAGATTACGATGGTAAAATCCGTCTGGTCGTGCGTTATATGCCGCTGCATCCGAATTCTCTGCAAGCGGCGACTCTTTTGGAAGCTGCCGGCGAACAAGGCAAATACTGGCAAATGCAGGATTATCTTTTCGAAAAACAACCCGAATGGGGAACGAAACACGGTCCGCCGACTTCTGCGCCGCCGCCCGACATCAACGCGCTTTTTGACAAATACGCGAAAGATATGGGTTTGGATATGGTCAAAGTGAACGCCGCCGTCAAAGAAAATCGGTATCAAGCGAAGTTGCAGCGCGACCTCAAAGACGGTCAAACGCTTGGTGTCCGCCAAACACCTTCGTTTTTTGTCAACGGCAGAAAACTAGCGCGTTTCGGCGAAGCCGATTTACGCGCTTTGATTGATGACGAGTTGAAAAAATAAATTTATCAAGAATTAGGCAAGCCTATGACGATAATTTAACGCGCAGCAAAGACGGTTTTGGTGAAGAGTGTCAATCATCTCAAGATAGTGACTTTTATTGTGCTTCCATTGCCCAACACATCTTCGCCCTCGACATCTATCGTATCGCCGATTTTGACCTCTTTGTAATGTGATTTTGATAAATCAACCGAGCTGATGACAGCAGAATATATCTTGTTGTCATCGGTTTTGATCTCCGCCGTGTAGCCGTCTTTGCCCCTTTGTATCTCTACGACCTTCCCTTTTGCAGAAATAGTTTTTCCTTTGGTTGGCTGGTTGGACGAGTTTTGTTGATTTGTATTGCAACTGGTCAACACGAAGACGGCGGCAAAAATCACGATTAATATTTTTTTCATTTTTTTTCGAATCAGTGGCCTTTTACTGTTAGGTCATTATTTATGCCTCACCTTATGATTTATACCTCATCTTAATGCAGATCGGAAAACTTTTCACCGCAAAGGACGCTAAGAGCGCAAAGTAAAAAACGATTAACAAAACGTTAGGTTAAATCTCTATTCCGGTGAAAAGGTCAAAAAACGGGTCCTTTTTATAATATTTGCCAAAGATTTATACATAGCTTTAAGCCTCGCCGAACATTTCCTTGAATTCATCTTCGCTCAAAACCTTCACGCCCAAGCTTTCGGCTTTCGTGAGTTTTGAACCGGCGTCCGAACCGGCGACGACGTAATCGGTTTTTTTGCTGACTGAACTTGAGAC
>JANLTD010000192.1:0-5857 GCA_031362765.1 Acidobacteriota bacterium
GTTTTCAACGTTCAATATCCAAAAACGGAACCATTACTCAACATCGCTGACTATTTTTGTTGGTCAATTCAAAGAGTTTTCGAGAAAGGCGAAACCAGATTTTACGATTTCATAAAAGATAAAATCTCATTAGTTGTGGATTTATATGACGCGGAAAAGTATAAGAATCACAAGAACTACTATTCGCCAAAGAACCCGCTGACAAAAGCGAATTGCATAAATGAAAAAAGCCCGTGAATGCACTAAGAAGGATACCCTTCAACGGCGTGAAGCCGACGTTCATGCATGACAGGCCAAACAAGTATAGCAATTGTCGATTAAATAGACAAACAAAACAAGAATTATGAACACCCAAGCTTCAAAGAAGATCATATCAGCCAGATACCCGCCTTGCAGATGCTGCAAAAGTTGGGCTACACGTATTTGATTCGGTCAGAGGCGGAAAGACTGCAACAACAGAAAAAAGGAATGATGCAGCAGTGTTTGACGGGGAAAAAGAGATTAAAAATGGACTAAAAACTTATGAAAACTGCAGAACTGGAAATTATTCTTCAATCCCTCCGCGACTTAACTGCGGAGACGGAAGTCGTTGAGTTTAAGGAAGCAAAAAACGGGTATGATTTCACCAAACTTGGCAGGTATTTTTCTGCTTTAAGCAACGAAGCCAATCTGAAAGGTCGGGCGTATGCTTGGCTCGTTTTCGGAATCGAGAACAATAAGCATGAGGTCGTCGGAAGCCAATTTCGTTGGCGTCGGCAAGATTTGGATAGCTTAAAAGGCGAAATCGCGAATAAGACGACGAACCGCATTACGTTTATTGAAATCTATGAATTGGCGATGCCCGAAGGGAGAGTTGTAATGTTCCAGATTCCGTCCGCTCCGAAGGGGTTTCCGATTGCTTTTGAGGGACATTATTACGGACGCGACGGTGAAGAACTGGCACCGTTGAATCTTGAAGAAATCGAGAGAATACGAGCTCAAGCGACTACTGAGGATTGGAGTGCGGCAATTGTTTCGGGGGCCGATGTTGATGATTTGGACGAAAACGCTCTACAAATCGCGAGAATCAATTTCAAAAGCAAATTTCCCGAAAAAGTGGGCGAAGTTGACAAATGGGACACTCGTACCTTTTTAAACAAGGCAAAACTCACGATTAAGGGAAAGATGACGCGGACGACGATTATTTTGCTCGGAAAAGAAGAGTCGGAACATCTTATAAATCCGGCTGAGGCAAAAATACGTTGGCTTTTGAAAGACGGAAACGGAAACGACTTAGATTATATGATTGTCGGTTTGCCTATGCTTCTGGCAGTTGACAAGGTTTATGCCAGAATTCGAAATCTCAAATACCGTTATCTTAAGGAAGGCACACTCTTCCCTGACGAAGTGAACCGATATGAACCATATTCAATTCGCGAGGCCTTAAACAATTGTATTGCTCATCAGGATTATTCGAAGCATGGGCGTATCAACGTCGTTGAAATGGAAGATCAGCTCATTTTTACCAATTTAGGCAGTTTTATCCCGGGAAGCGTTGAAAAAGTGGTAAGAGAAGATGCACCGGAAGAGCACTATCGAAATAGATTTTTGGCAAATGCGATGTTCAACCTGAAAATGGTTGACACAGCAGGCGGCGGAGTAAGGAAGATATTTAATTTTCAAAGAGAACGATTTTTCCCAATGCCCGACTATGATTTGTCGGGAGATAAGGTGAAGGTAACGATTGCGGGAAAAGTGTTAGACATGGAATATGCCCGGATTCTGGCGCAAAACAGAGACTTGTCGCTAGAAGAGATAATGCTTCTTGATAAGGTTCAGAAAAAGCGAAGCATTTCGGATGCGGAAGAAAAATCCCTTAAGGCAAAAAAACTAATTGAAGGTAGAAGACCGAATTATTTCATTGGTTTGAGGGTCGCCCAGAAAACCGGTCAGAAAGCTACATACTCTAAAAACAGAGCTTTTGATAAGTTGTATTATCTTGACTTGATTGAGAAATCGATTAAAGAGCATGGAAGCCTAAACAGAGGCGATGTAGATGAACTTCTGTGGAAAAAGCTTCCGGATTGGATGGATGATAAACAAAGAAAGATAAAGATTAACAATTTACTTTCTGAACTTCGAAGGAAAGGCCGGACGAGAAATGACGGCAATTTTAAGAATCCGAAATGGGTTCTAATAGGCTAATTTAATTAGAAAACTATTAGTAAATTAATTAGAAAGGCAGTTGCAAGATACTGAAAATAAAATGTTTATGATGCCTCCCAATAGAAAACAAACTACATGGATACACCAAGTTTCAAAGAAGATCATATCAGCCAAATACCTGCGTTGCAGATGCTGCAAAAGCTGGGTTACGAGTATTTGAGTCCGGCAGCAACGGAAAGACCGCGTAAACAGAAAAAAGGAATGATACAGCAATTATTAACGGGGAAAAAGAGATTGAAGATAGAATATCAAAATTATGGCTTATAAAATTCCAGTATTACCGTTTGATACCGATATAGAGACGAAGCGGGTATTAAAAAAAGTTGCCGCCGCGCGAAGTGCTTTGGCAGAATTAAAGGGTGCCGCAACGAGCATTCCGAATGAAAGCATTTTGATTGATACGCTTTCGCTGCAGGAGGCAAAAGACAGTTCGGCGATCGAGAATATTATTACGACCCATGACGAACTGTTTCAATCGGACGCATTTGCGAATAACTTCAAGAGCGTTGCGTCGAAGGAAGTTTATTCTTATGCCCTTGCCCTGCGAACCGGTTTCATAACGGTAAAACAGCAAGGATTTATTTCCTCAAACCATATTTTGGCGATCCAGGGGATGATCGAAGAAAACCGTGCGGGCTTTCGCAAGCTTCCGGGTACGTCATTAATGAATGAACAAACCGGCGAGGTCGTTTATACGCCGCCGCAGACGTACGACGAAATTGTTGAATTGATCGGTAATCTGGAGCAGTTTATTAATGATGATACGCTCAGCGATCTGGACCCGTTGGTAAAAATGGCGATCATCCATCATCAGTTTGAAAGCATTCACCCTTTTTACGACGGTAACGGTAGAACCGGCAGAATCATCAATATTTTGTATTTGGTCAAGGAGGGTTTGCTACAAATTCCCATCCTGTATCTGAGCCGCTATATCAATCAAAACGAAGCAGATTATTACAGACTGCTGCAGGCGGTAAGGACCGACAATGAATGGGAAAGTTGGGTTTTGTAAATGCTTGCGGGTATCGAGGAAACCTCGACCCTAACGGTGCTTTTAATACAGAAAATAAAACTTCTGATGCAAACTCAAAAGCAGCAAATTCGTTCTGAGATCCCCAAAATTTATTCACAAGACTTACTGAATAACATCTTTCGTCATCCATATACCAAAATTGATTTTGTGATGGCGGATTTAAGGGTCAGCCGCAAAACTGCAATCCGTTATCTGGATGAGCTCGTGAGGATCGGGATCTTGAATAAGCAAAAAATATGGAAAGATAACTATTACCTGAATGATGATTTGATTTTTCTTTTGAGTAGCGTAAATAGTGCATCATGAGCAGAAAAAGACGGAAAATGGGCCATGAGAACTTTCTCATAGGTAGAAAAATGCCTTTTTCTGCCTATGAGAAAGCGCTCATGTATAGAAAACCGTCAAAAACTATACATGATGAAGTCGTCATGTATAGAAAATGCCGCTTTTCTATACATGAGACATATGTCGGTCTAGAACCCAAAGTGCCAGTAGAAGTTCTGCAAAATTACTAATATGGATACACCAAGTTTCAAAGAAGATCATATCAGCCAGATACCGGCGTTGCAGATGCCGCAAGAACGGTTACGAGCATTTGAATCCGATGGAAGCGGAAAGACTGCGTGAACAGAAAAAATGGCAATTGCGGCAATTACAAATGGGGAAAAAGAGATTGAAGATAGAAAATTGAGAATGATGATAATAGATGAATTAAAACAGCTCAAGGAAAGCGAAGATAACGTTGAATTCAAAGAAGCCAAGCGTAACTTTTCTTTCGCCGGAAGCGAACACAAAGAACAGGAAGAACGACGCAAATGGGTACTCGGTTATGTTGTCGCTTTCGCCAATGAAGCGGGCGGAAAGCTCGTGCTTGGCATGACGAATGGATATCCGCATGCGGTTGTTGGCTCCGATTTTGCTCAGGGTAAGATCGGACAATTGGTGGACGAAATATATCAAAGGCTTCACATAAGAGTTCGGATTGATGAGTTGTTTGAAGGCGTAAATCGCGTTGTTCTGTTTGATATTCCTTCCCGCCCAATCGGTAAAATGCTCAAATTTGAACGAATTCCTTTGATGCGAATCGGCGACAGCCTTCGCAATATGAGTGATGAAGAAATCTTTGCCATTCTTTCTGAGCAGGAGCCGGATTTTTCGGCAAAGATTTGTGCCGGTCTCGCTTTTGACGATTTGGATGCAGCTGCAATTCAAAAACTGAAAGAAGCCTATTCTAATAAACAGGATAATCCGCAATTTCTGACGCTTTCAAATGAACAGGCACTTCAAGATTTGTCGCTTGTCGTCAACGGGAAAGTCACGTTTGCGGCCTTAATTCTTGTTGGAAAGGAAACGGCGATCAAACGGCTGCTTCCGCAGGCTTCAATAAATTTGGAGTATCGCAATTCATTGACGCAGATCAATTTTGACAATCGTCACACGTTTTCCGAACCGTATTTCTTATCGATTGAAAAATTGTGGGACGCAATAAATCAGCGAAACGGGAAAGTTCCGGTGCAGCAAGGTCCGTTTATTTTCGATATTCCGTTTTTCAACAAAGAAGTGATACGCGAAGCGTTGAACAACGCCGTCGCTCATCGAGATTATCGAAGAAATAGTGAAGTAGTTATCAAGCAATTTCCGCACGAACTGCATATTACAAATCCCGGAGGATTTCCGTTTGGCGTTAATCTTCAAAACTTGCTCACCGTAAACAGCACGCCCCGAAATAGATTGTTAAGCGATGTGCCTGCTAAAACCGGAATTGTCGAACGAAGCGGTCAAGGCATCGACAAGATATTTTACCAATCTTTATCGGAGGCAAAACCTGAACCGGACTATACAAAGTCAGACGATTTTCAGGTCGAACTGCGTTTGTCCGGCATCGTTGAAGATAAGGCATTCGCTCTTTTTATTCGGCAGATTCAGGCAGAAAGAAAAGATGATGAAAAATTGAGCGTTCAGGAAATAATTCTATTGAATCGCATCAGAAAAAATGAAAACAAAAATGAATTCGATGCAAATATTCTGAAAAAACTAGAGAAGGATGGCTTAGTTGAACGAGTAGGGAAAACAAATTCGCAGAAATTTATTTTATCAAAAGAATATTTTGTGCTTTCGGGCAAACCTTCGGAATATTCCGAAGATATACCAATAGACGGTGTTCAAACCAGCATAATTATCATGAAACATTTGCAGGAATTCGGAAAGGCTAAAATGATGGATTTTGTAAATCTCCTTCAAAAATTCATGACTAGAGCACAAGTAAAATATGCGATTAGCAAAATGATAGAGAATGGAATGCTTGACAAAAAAGGCGAAGGAAAGGCAACAGAATATTTTCCCGGCAAACGAATGGGAGACAATATGAGAGTTGTCGAACGAGCGATGGAATTAGGAATTAAGGAAATGAAAAGACTAGGTGAATTGGCGGACGCTAATTCTCCAGAAAGTAGCCAGAAATTAGACAAAAAGAGTGAAATAAATAAATGAAATATCAAATAACAAAGGAAAAACGGTCATCTCGAATTCGCCAGAAATTTGCCGAATTTTACATAAAGACTTGCAACTCTAGGGAAAAATGCGAATTTTTATCGACGTTTTTAATTCTATATAATTACA
>JANLTD010000197.1:0-4716 GCA_031362765.1 Acidobacteriota bacterium
GGCAAAACAAAATCGCCCGAAGCTAGAAAGCTGATCGAAAAACTCGCGGAAAAACGAATCGAAATCGTCAATAACGCACAGATCTTTGCTCAAAATAGTAAAGATTGTTTGCTGGCGGAAACTCAAAACGGCGCAATTGAATTGGGTTTTGAAAAATTGATTTTGGCAACCGGCGCCCGCGAAAGATTTTTGCCTTTTCCAAATTGGACTTTGGCGAATGTTTTTGGCGCAGGCGGTTTGCAGGCATTGGTCAAAAGCGGTTTACCGGTGCAAAATAAACGAATTGTCGTCGCGGGAACTGGCGCATTGCTTTTGGCGGTTGCAGAATATTTGCAGTCAAAAGGCGCGAAAGTGCTGCTGATCGTCGAACAAACTTCGTCTGCCAAATTGGCAAAATTCGGTTTTGGTCTGATCAGACAACCGAAAAAGATCGCGCAGGCGATCTCGTTGCGAACAAAACTTTTCGGGGTTCGATATTTAACCGGTTGTTATGTTGTTTCAGCCGAAGGAACCGACAAGCTCGAAGCCGTCAATTTAACGCGAAACGGCAAGGAACAGCGAATCGAGTGCGATCTTTTAGCGTCCGGGTTTCACCTCGTCCCGAATATCGAACTCGCGTCTTTGCTCGGTTGCAAAATTGAGAACGGTTTTGTTAAAGTCAATACTTTTCAGCAAACGTCGGTCGAAAACATCTTTTGTGCGGGTGAACCGACCGGCATCGGCGGAGTTGAACTTGCGCTGATCGAAGGGCGAATTGCCGGTTGCGCGGCGATCGGCGAATTTGAAAAGGCAAAGGAATTATTTTCCAAAAGACTGTCGGCACAAAAGTTTGCTGATGCTTTGAATGCCGCATTCGCGTTGCGCGATGAGTTAAAAAGTGTGCCTGATGCGGAAACAATTGTTTGCCGCTGTGAAGACGTGAGATTTGAAAGTCTGAAAAATTGCAATTCGTGGCGCGAGGCAAAATTGCAGACGCGATGCGGAATGGGCAGTTGCCAGGGGCGCGTGTGCGGCGCGGCGGTCGAATTTTTGTTTGGCTGGAAAAATGAATCGGTGCGTCCGCCGATTGCACCTGTGAAAATGGAAAATTTAGCGAATTAGAAAAAAATGCCCGCGAATAAACACGCATAAATCTATAAAAAAGAATTACGGATGACTCGCTTTTATCCGAGGGCAAAAAATCAGGAGTTGTAATGCGTCAGTAAAGAGTTACAGAAAGATTTTCTGCCTGCGAAAGACACGAAAAAAACGAAAAAATCTGTTTTATTTTACTTTTTCGTTTTTTTCGTATGTTTCGCAGGCAAATTTAACTTTTTACTGACGCATTATCAGGAGTTTTGAATGACAATGGAATGGAAAGGCGTAATGCCTGCAATTACAACCTGTTTTGACGAAAAGTTGCAGATTGACCACGAATTTACGGCCAGGCACGTTAAATGGCTGGTCGCAAACGGCTGCACGGGAATTGTGACCAACGGAAGTCTGGGCGAAGGCGCCGCGCTTTCGTTTGAAGAAAAAGTTTCACTTTGGACGACTTGTATCGCAGCGGTCGGCGACAAGGTTCCGATCATCGCAGCGATCGCGGCGCTTTCAACCGCTGACGCAGTCGCGCAAGCAAAGGCTGCCGAAGCCTGCGGTTGCCAGGGTTTAATGGTTTTGCCGCCCTATCTGTACCGCGGCGATTGGCGCGAAATGAAGTTCCATCTCTCGGAGACCTTCCGCGCAACTTCGCTTTCCTGTATGCTTTACAACAATCCGGTGGCTTATGGAACAGACTTTTTACCCGAACAGATCGCCGAACTGGCGGATGAATTTCCGAATCTTCACGCTGTCAAGGAATCGAGCACCGACGTACGCCGCGTGACCGCGATCCGCGTCTTGATCGGCGATAAATTAGCGATCTCTGTCGGTGTTGACGATGCGATTGTTGAAGGAATAAATGCGGGCGCAACGGGTTGGATCGCGGGTTTGGTGAGCGCGTTTCCAAAAGAATCGGTTGACCTTTTTAACTACGCAATGAATGGCGAAAAGGAAAAAGCCTTTGAACTTTATCGCTGGTTTTTGCCTCTGCTGCGGCTTGATGTTGTGCCGAAATTTGTTCATCTGATCAAACTTGTGCAGGAAAAGGTTGAAATGGGCAATGCGCGGGTTCGTCCGCCGCGGCTTGAATTGGTCGGTTCGGAATTGCAGGAAACGCTCGCGATAATTGACCACGCATTGGCAAATCGCCCTTCGTGAATCGGTGTTGAATGATTCTAAAAATGTCTTATGATTACAAAACTTACAGGTAAATCAATCATTGGTTTCAGTCGCGGAACAAACAGCGAAATGACGTTTCACGCGTTTGATCCGAACACCGGCGAGGCAGTTGAACCCGCATTTCACTCGGCCGGTTTGGACGAATTAAACAAAGCGGCCGAATTAGCCAACGATGCAAGAATCGCTTACGGCAAAGTTTCAGGCAAAGAAAAAGCCGCGTTTTTAAGGCAGATCGCTGATAATATCGAGGCCGCCGGCGATACGCTGATCGCTCGGGCAACACTTGAAACAGGTCTGCCGAACGCCCGATTTCAAGGTGAACGCGGCCGAACTTGTATGCAATTGCGCGCTTTCGCCGATCTGGTTGAAAAAGGAAGTTGGGTTGATGCGCGAATTGATTTGCCCAAAGCTGATCGTCAGCCTCTGCCAAAACCCGATGTTCGGTCAATGCTCAGGCCTTTGGGAACGGTTGCGGTCTTTTGTGCAAGCAATTTTCCGCTGGCTTATTCGGTCGCCGGCGGCGACACGGCCTCGGCGCTCGCGGCCGGCTGTCCGGTCATTGTCAACGCCCATTTTGCACATCCCGGGACGGCGGAAATTGTCGGACTTGCGATCAGCGACGCGGTCAAAACCTGCGGATTGCCCGAAGGCGTTTTTAGTCTGATCTTCTCGAAAGGCTACGAGATCGGACAGGCTTTGGTCAAACATCCGCACATCAAAGCCGTCGGTTTCACGGGTTCACGCACCGGCGGACGCGCCGTGATGGACATCGCCGCCGCCCGAAGCGAACCGATTCCCGTCTATGCCGAAATGAGTTCGGTCAATCCGGTCTTCATTTTACCAAGCGCAATGCGCGAAAGAGCGGAGGCGATCGCCGCCGGTTTGCACATCTCGGTCATCACGGGCGCCGGACAATTTTGCACAAAACCGGGCATTGTCGTTTTACCTGAAACGAAGGAAACCGGGGATTTCATAAAGAAATTCTCGGCTTTGATCTCCGGATCGGCACCTGCGCCTCTTTTGACCGAAGGCATCCGAAACAATTACGAAAAATTGAGTGCGGAGCGCGATGCGGACAAGCTCACTGCGGAAAACGTTTTGAACGGATTCGATGTCAATCCTTCGATGTTTCAAACCGCTGCCGAAACTTTTCTTGCCGATCCGCATCTGAGCGATGAGATTTTCGGCCCGACAACGCTTTTTGTACAATCGGATAAACGCGCAGAGCTTCTGAAAATTGCCCGCGAAATGGAAGGACAATTGACCGCCACGATCCACGGCAACGCTGATGATTTGCTCGAATACGCCGATTTGATAGCGATTTTGGAAACAAAGGTCGGGCGATTGATCTTTAACGGTTATCCGACCGGCGTTGAGGTTTGTGATGCGATGGTGCACGGCGGAGCGTATCCGGCAACCTCGGATTCACGAACAACTGCCGTTGGAACTCGCGCGATCGAGCGTTTTTGCCGCTACGTCTGTTTTCAGAACTTTCCAAATGCGTCTTTGCCTGATGAATTAAAAGACGATAATCCGCTTGGGATCCGACGGATCATTGACGGTGTGGTCAAGTAGAAGAATGTACGATAAACTTCAGTTTGTCGAAAGTCTCTATTATCGAACACTTCAACAAACTAAAGCCCCGTTTTACTTTTTTTCCGTATCAGCAGATCCAAAATGCAGAAAATTATCGAAAGAAACTCCTGAAGTAATTGATAATTGATAATTGATAATTGATAATTGATAAATCCAAAAACGTTTCCTGCCCGCCGCCGCCGGTTATTCCGCATCCAAGCCCGCTGCTTTCAGGACAAAATCGGGCGTTTTCGGTTCGTCGGGTAAAATATATTCTCTGCCTTTCGCCAAAGCCCAGCGGTGAATCCACGAAATACCGTTGCGTTTGACGAATGTATCGGGCGATTTATATGCTTCGTCTTTCAGCGCATTGTCCAATGTCACAAAATCATAATTTCGTTTTTTGAACATCTTGGCGAGGTCATCAAAATAATCCGAATTGATAAAATTGGCGTGAATCAGCAGGATCTGTTTGATTTCGCGGCCGAACAGTTTGACCGATTGGCGTTCCCAATAATCCGTTTTCGCTTCCATATAAGGAACATACGCCGCGCCGATCTGCTTCATCAGCTTTTTGTCGCCTTTATCAAACGCATTGTCAAAAGCGCGCGCAAAGATCCAGTCCGAATTATCAATCGTGACGGGCGCAATTTGATAGCCGTGCTCGCTTAAAAATGTGCCGAGGTTTACTTTTGTTTCCAGATCCAAGCCTGTCCAAAGATACGGATGCCGAAAAAACCGAATCTTGAAACCTTTTGCATCAAGCAATTCCTTCGTGATAATTTCGCCTTTTAAGATGTCGGCTTCGTATTGCTCAAGCGATACGTTGGCAATATTGACGTGCGAAAATGTGTGATTGCCGAGTTCAAGGTTTGCATTCAG
>JANLTD010000229.1:0-1914 GCA_031362765.1 Acidobacteriota bacterium
ACACGAAAAAAACAAAAAAAACATTTTTTCCAAATCTTCTTTCTTGATTTCGTTTCTTTCGCGTGTTTCGCAGGCAAAAATCTTAAAATATTTCATAATTTTCAAGTAAGCAATAACTGTGCCGCCCAGTAATGTCTTTTCGTTTAATTCGTGTGTTTCGTGGGCAGAAAAATTAGTTTCCAAACAGTTTCTCAGAAGTTATGAACGGTTACTAACCCCAGAAGTTAATTGATAATTGCTTATTGGTAATTCCTTTTTGCCTCCTGATTCTTGATTCGCATTAATTAACATCAGAGGGCATTGTGAGGTGTTGAATTTATTTCGATAGTGCAGATTGGTAATACCCAATTCTTTTTAAATGTTAAATTGGTAAATAAGTGCTTACTGTTGAAAATATGTCCCGCATAGCTATTTAGATTAATTTTGTTCCATTTTGGAAGGAAATTTGAATGAATTGAAAAAAATATTTAAAACCGATTTGCAATAATTGGTCAAACCAATTATTATCATTACTACTTTAAGCTAAATTCAAACAAATCATTGAATTCAAACAAATATTACACAGCAAATATTCAGAGAGGAATAAGAGAGCGATGAGAAAAAGTCAGATTCAATACAGCGTTATTTTCGCGGTTGTCATTGTCTGTTTGTCTGCCTTTGGCAGCATTTTTGGTCAGGAATTTCGCGCCACGATCACCGGGAACATCAACGACCCGAACGGTGCCGCGATTCCGGGTGCTACGGTGGTTGTTAAAAATGTCGAAACCAATGTGGCGGCGACGGTCAAAACCAATCAGGACGGAAGCTACACGGTTCCGTTCCTAATGCCGGGCAAATACAGCATTACGGCGACCGGCGATGGTTTTAAGACCTCGGTTCGTGAAGCCATCGAATTAAAGGTTGACGACCGTTTGACGATCGATTTTCAACTGGCGATCGGCACGACGGCAGAGGTCAATATCGTTGCCAACGACGATCTGGTCGAGCGCGGTTCGGTCACGACCGGCACGGTCGTCAGCAACCGACAGGTTGAAGAACTGCCTTTACCCGAAGGCGCGGTCCTGACTTTGGTGACGCAGGCTCCGGGCGTTGTTTATACGGGAAACCCGCAATTTACAGGACCGACCGCCAACGGGAATCTGGCATCGTTCAGAACGAACGGCGCGGGCGGCAACGTCATCAATCTTGACGGTTCGCCGAATCTGGCATTTAGCGGACAGGTTGCTTTCACGCCGCCGTCGGATGCCGTTCAGGAATTCAAAGTTCAAACAAACAGCTTTGACGCGCAAAACGGTTTCACGGCCGGTTCGACTGTCAATGTCGCATTGAAAAGCGGAACGAACAAATTTCACGGTTCGGTATATTACTATGACCGCGACAAAAGCCGCACGGCAAACAACTTCTTTTCGAATCGCTCCGGGCTTGCGAAAGCCGAACGCAAATACAACCGCTACGGCGGTTCTTTGAACGGCCCGATATTTAAGAACCGCACATTTTTCCTTTTTACTTATGAAGGTCAAAAGGACAATATCTCTGAGCCGACAACTTTTCGTGTGCCGACAGCTTTGCAGAGAACCGGAAACTTTTCGGAAATTCTGGCATCAACCGTAATTTATGATCCGGCAACCGCATTTTTGGGAAACACGACTTGCGGGACAACGGGCACGCTTGGCACGGTTTGTCGGACCGCTTTTGCGGGCAACATTATTCCGACCGCACGTCTCAGCACGGTCGCCCAGAGATATCTGAATCTCTTTCCGCTGCCGAATCAGCCGGTCGTTGACGGCATCGGCGTTTTTTGTTAGAATAATAAAATTATTAGCCCCAATAAATAAAATTTTGGGGAAGTTTAACAAAAATTAAGCGGCAAAAACAAACAATTAGGGAAAAATTTTTAAAACAATATTTAGGAAA
>JANLTD010000260.1:0-3494 GCA_031362765.1 Acidobacteriota bacterium
TTTTTCAAACCGTTTCGCTTTCGGACCAAATTACTTTTGAAGAAAACGACGAATTTATTTTGACTTGCGACAACGCGGCTATTCCGACCGGCGAAAAAAATCTGATAGCCAAAGCCGCCCAGATCTTAAGAAACGAATTTAATCTAAAAAAGGGTGCCAAGATCCATCTTGACAAACAGATACCCGCGCCGGGCGGACTTGGCGGCGGTTCATCGAATGCGGCCGTTGCGCTGCTCGGTTTAGCGACGCTTTGGGATCTTCAAACAGATCTTGATAATTTGCTCAGGATCGGTGCGAAACTCGGCTCGGATGTGCCGTTTTTTTTCTTTGGCGGAACGGCCTTCGCGTCGGGGCGCGGAACGGAAATAGTTCCGATCGATGATATTAACGAAACCTTTGGTTTGATCGTGACGCCCAATGTCGATATTTCGACCGGCGAAGCCTTTGCAAGACTTAATGCACCTTACTTGACAAAAGAAACTTCAAAAAGTATCCTCAAAATTTGCCAAATTGAAGCGGACAACTTCCAATTGCGGCAATCAGAACTCATAAATGATTTTGAAAAGAGCGTTTTTGAGGCAGAGCCTGAAATAAAACGGGTTAAAGATAGGCTATCTGAACTCGGCGCAGCGCATGCATCGCTCAGCGGCAGCGGAGCGAGCGTTTTTGCAATTTTTGACAAAGAAGAAACACGGCAAGCGACATTAAAAGCCCTTGATGAAGAATCAAACTGGCGAAAGTTTGCCGTAGCAACCATTTCGCGGAATCAATTCCGTGAAGCATTTAAGCAATGCAGCAGGTTGCTTCCGATTGGTTTCTGAAAATTTTACGTTGGGGCGTAGCCAAGTGGTAAGGCACCGGTTTTTGGATCCGGCATTCGTAGGTTCGAGTCCTCCCGCCCCAGCCATCTTTTTTTGTGATCGGAGCGGGTAATCTTTAGTTGATTGCTCGCTTTTTATTTATTTTCAAATCGTTGACTGATTTGTGGTCCGTAAACGTAGTTTACAATCGATAATGAGCGTAACCGGCAACATCAAGATCTTTTCGGGCAATGCCCATCGGGTTTTGGCAGAGGAGATCTGCCGTAATCTGAGTTGTGATTTGGGAAAGGTCAGCACCGGAAGATTTTCCGACGGTGAGTTTAACTTTCAGATCGGCGAGAATGTGCGCGGAACGGATGTCTTCATTATTCAGCCGACGTGTCCGCCGACGGATCAGAATCTGATGGAATTGTTGATAATGATCGACACATTTGTCAGAGCATCGGCCGAGCGAGTGACGGCGGTGATTCCATATTTCGGTTATGCGCGTTATGATAAAAAAGATCGTCCACGTGTTCCGATCGCCGCGAAATTGGTCTCGAATCTGATCACGACCGCGGGCGCCCATCGGATCTTGACGGTTGATCTTCACGCGTCGCAGATTCAAGGGTTTTTTGACATCCCGGTCGATCATCTATATGCCGCGCCGGTGATCGTCGAATATTTTCAAAATAACCCGATTGAAAATATGATCGTCGTTTCGCCCGACACCGGCGGTGCCGAACGGGCTCGGGCGTATGCGAAACGATTGAACGCCGGACTTGCGCTATGCGACAAACGGCGTGAAAAAGCAAATATCGCCGAAGTGATGAACATCGTCGGCGATGTCGAAGGAAAAAATTGTTTGATAATTGACGATATGTGCGATACCGGCGGCACGATCTGTAAAGTTGCCGAAGCATTGAAAAAAGCAGGTGCCAACGAAGTTTATGCGTGTTTTTCACACGCCGTTCTATCGGGCAATGCAATTGAAAATATTGCGGCTTCGCATATCAGAAAAGTGATCATTACCAATACGATTCCGCTTTGCGAAAAAGGCAGGGGTTTGGAAGCTGAGGGGCGCATCGAGGCTTTGAGCATCGGTCCGCTGCTTGCTAAAGGAATTAAATCAATTCACGACGAAACCAGCGTTTCGTCATTGTTTATTTGAAAGAGTGGAGAGTGGAGAGTAGAGAGTAGAGAGTAGAGAGTGGAGAGAGAAAAATCTTTGCTCAAAACTCCGAACTCGCCACTCTCTACTAAAAAAATATGGCAGATAAAATTGTAGTAAAAGCAGAACAAAGAGAAGGCCGCGGCAAAAATGATTCACGTCGTTTGCGCGTTGCCGGCAAAATTCCCGTGTCGGTCTATGGCGGCGGCGAAGGAAGTCTGGCAGCCGCTGCCAACCTCCGCGAATTGGCAAAGATCCTGCGGACCGATGCAGGCGTCAACTCTGTATTTTCGCTCGACATCGAAGGCGTTGGCGTGAGCGATGTGATCTTTCAGGATCGCCAGATCTGCGCTGTCAAAGGCCGTCTTTTGCACGCTGATCTGCGCCGGATCGGAAAGGGCGAAAAAATGGAAATGACCGTTCCGCTTCACCTTGTCGGAAATGCGCCGGGATTGAACGAAGAAGGCGCGGTTATTAACCAGCCGATGCACGAGATCAAGGTCTTGTGCGAACCGGCAAATGTCCCGGATGCGATCGAGATCGATGTTTCTAATTTGAATGCCGGTGAATCAATTCATGTTTCAGACCTGAAAGTCGGCGCGGGCATCGAAATTCTCGAATCGCCGGATACGGTGATCGCGACAATCGGTGCGGTTCGCGCCGAGGTAGCGGAACCGATTGAAGCCGGCGAACCCGAAGTGATCGGGAAAGAACCTGAAAGCAAATAATTCCGATGTGCGGAGATCATGCTTGAAATAAAACCAAGGTTTGAACTCTGAACAAAAAAATGGACGCGTTTGCGGAAAAAAAATGGTTGATCGTCGGGCTTGGAAATCCGGGTTTGCGTTACGAAAAAACGCGGCACAATCTGGGTTTCCGACTGATCGATAAGCTGGCTCAAAAGATCCAGACGCAAGTCCGGCGAGAAGAATGCCGGGCGTTGATCGGCCGCGGCGGGATCGGCGGTCAAATTGTTGAACTCGCCAAACCGCAGACGTTTATGAATCTGAGCGGTGAAGCGGTCAGCTGTTTGGTCAGAAAATCGGACCGGAGTATTGAAAAATTGATCGTCATTTCGGACGATCTGGCATTGCCTTTTGGCAAAATGCGGCTTCGTCCGCGCGGGTCGCACGGCGGGCAGAATGGTTTGCGGTCAATTATTGATTGTTTGCGGACGCAGGAGTTCACTCGTTTGCGGATCGGAATACAGCCCGAACACCCGATCGGTGACGCAAGTAGTTTTGTTTTGGAAAATTTTTCCAAAAAAGATCTCGAAGAAGTTGAAAATATATTAGAACAAAGTGCCGACGCGATCTTTTCCGTTGTCAAAGACGGAGTCGAAAAAGCAATGGCACAATATAACTGAGGTATGAAGGATGAGGGATGAGGGATGAAGGACGATGAAGGATGATGGATTAAGGATGAATGACGATTTTAATACGTTTTTTTCATCCCTCATCCCTCATCCTTCATACCTCAGTTATATTGTGCCATTGCTTTTTCGACTCCGTCTTTGACAACGG
>JANLTD010000282.1:0-3294 GCA_031362765.1 Acidobacteriota bacterium
TCGGGCACGTTGACCTATGAAGCAGTCGGACAACTGAGCGCGCTCGGACTCGGACAATCGACCGCGATCGGTATCGGCGGCGACCCGATCATCGGCACGACCCACACCGACGCTTTACGTCTGTTTCAAGCCGACGACGAAACCGATGCAATAATTATGATCGGCGAGATCGGCGGAACGGCCGAAGAAGACGCCGCCGCGTATGCCAAAGAAAATGTCACGAAACCGATCGTCGCGTTCATTGCCGGACAAACCGCTCCGCCCGGACGCCGAATGGGACACGCCGGCGCGATTATTTCGGGCGGCAAAGGCACCGCCGCCGAAAAAATGAAGGCATTGACCGAAGCGGGAATCCGTGTTGTCGAATCGCCGGCCGACATCGGCATTGCCATACAGGAAATGCTCGGCTCTAAGGCATCGGCTTAACTGGTTGATATTGAATGGGTCTTGGGACTTTGGTTTTGGGTTTTTGGGTTTTATTCAAATTGAACCCGTTAGAATCAAAAGGCTGAACAATAAGTGTTTTGGAGAGAAATTCATTGCCAATCTGATATTTCTTTCAAAGACCAAAGACCAAAGACCAAAGCCCTAATCAATTACTAACTGATGTTACGCAAAAGATTTGAATTTGCGGCTGTGCCGCCCGCGTAGTGCGGAAAGGCTGTGCCTTTCCGTGCAAATTTCTCAATTTTCTTTGCGGCTCTGCCGCCAATCGAGGCGTAGCCTCGGAGAGTTGGGATGAGCTTTTCGGAAAGGCACAGCCTTTCCGCACATCTGTGGGCGAAGCCCTTGAAAACAAATTTGCGTAACATCAGTTACTAAAAATGAATCGGCGGGTTTTGCTGTCACCAACAAAACCCGCTGATTCATTTTTCTTAAAACTCTTCAAAAAAGATGAAATTTACAGTCTAACGACCTTGACCGTTTTTAACTCTTCATCGCACATATGAATCTCGGTCGCCGCGCCGCCGAAAACATCTTTTGAAATTTGTCCGAATAATTCCTTTAAACCGTCAGCGGTTTTCTGATCGTTTTGAAATTCCTTTTGAATAACCAACCGAACCTGATAGGTCGAACCGGATTTGTCGAGCTGCACGGTTTTCGGTTTGCCGTCAAAATATCCGTCTTTGACCAAATAATCGCCGAGTTTTTTGGCATCGGCTTCGTTTGCGTTTTCGGTATAATACACTTCGCCGCCATTAAATTCGAGTTTTGTACCGTAGCCTTTGCAGGCCAATCCGATGGCGAGCAAAATTGCTATCGCCAAAATACCACCGATATATTGTTTGTTTTTGATAATTGTTTCCTCCGGTTTTTTAGTTATGAATTCTCAAAAGAATAGCTGAATTCTCTTGTTTAGGCAAGCAGGATTTATCTAAAAACCTACATACATTTGATTTATCGGCGAACAATTCGGAAAATGTAGTCCGCCGGTAGATTTTTTTCTCTATTTTTGCCAAAGTTAAAGTTTTGGAACTGTTTTGGGATTTGAAATGAAGTTTTCGCACGAGTTCAGCGTTGAAAAATGCGACATTGACGAACTCGGTCACGTCAATAATGTAGCTTTCGTGCGGTGGGTGCAGGAAGTTGCGATTGCGCATTGGTTAAACGCAACGACCGCCGAACAGCAAGCGAAATTTATATGGATAATGCTGCGCCACGAAATTGATTACAAAAAACAGGCGTTTGCGGGCGAAGAGATCACCGCGACGACGTGGGTCGGCGAGTGGACGGCCGTCACCTGCGAAAGATTTGTCGAAATCAAGCGCGGTGCTGATCTGTTGGCAAAATCGAGAACGGTTTGGTGTATGCTCGACCGCGAACGGGCAAAACCGACACGCATCTCAGCAGAACTCAAAGTATTGTTTTGAGTCAAGTAAATATGGGAAGAATTATTACGACCTTAAGAATTCTAAATACCGTTCACGAAGAACAAAATATTCTTTGTGATGCGCTGGTAGATACCGGCGCTTCGCACGTCCGGTCGCCAAAAGCGTGGAAGGAGCGACTTGGAGAATTAGAGTTTTTAGAAGAAGTCGAATTTGAAGCGGCAAACCAAACAAAAGGCAAGGGCGAGATTTATGGTCCGGTTAAAATTCAAATCGCTAATTTTCGCCCGATTTTTGACGAGGTTTTGTTTATTGATATGGAGAAAAGTACCGATGGCGAATACGAGCCGTTAGTCGGTTATATTGCTTTGGAAAAAATTCCCGTCGCGGTTGATATGCTCGGACATCGGTTGGTAAAAGTTCGCGCGCTTGATTTGAAATAGCCGCGCAATATCGAAAACCGACTCGCATCTCTTTAAAACTAAAGAACTATTAACTTGAGGTGAAGTATGAACGAAAGAATTTCAGTAAATCCGAACATTCATTTTGGCAAACCTTGTGTCGCAGGAACGCGAATTACGGTGCAAAATGTTCTTGAACTTATTAATGAAGGGTTATCTTTTGACGAAATCAAACAAGATTATTACCCTGACCTTGATACTCAAGATATTAAGGCTTGCGTGGATTATGCCATCGCGCTGATTTCAGCGGAAGATATTAAGGTTGCCGCCTGAAATTATTGCTTGACCAAGATGTTTATGAAGTAACGGCGCGGTTTTTGATTGGTTTAGGACACGATGTTATTCGCGTTGCCGAACTCGGAATGGCGCAAGCGTCAGACGAAGAAAATTTGAACAAGGCTTTAGAATTGAATCGAATTTTTGTCACGAGGGACAGAGATTACGGAAACTTAGTCTTTGTGAAAGGAATCAGAAGCGGTGTTTTGTATTTAAGAATTCTACCTTCGGACATCAATGCAGTTCACGAGGAACTCGAAAGAGTTTTAGATTTATATGATGAAGCTGATTTGAAATCGGCATTTGTCGTTATCGAAGCGGGCAGACATCGTTTCAGAAAAATATAATGCTCGACCGCCAAACGACCAAACCGCGGGGCAACTCGTCAGAACTGAAAGAATTGTTTGCAAGAAACAACAGTTGAAACTGAAAAGTCAAAGTTATCAGATAAAGTTTTACAAAAGCCTTTAGAAAAATTACCAAAGGCGAAAAATAATAAGAGGAAAATTAATAAATAATGAGCAATTTAACATTTGGAATTATCAAGCCCGACGCGGTTCGGAAAGGACACGCGGGAAAAATCATTGACAGAATCTTGAGCAACGGTTTCAAGATTCGAGGGATGAAACTTATACATCAATCGTTGCGTCAGGCCGAAGGTTTTTATGCGGTTCACGCGGAGCGTCCGTTTTTCGGCGAATTGACGGAATTTATGTCGAGCGGGCCGT
>JANLTD010000295.1:0-1992 GCA_031362765.1 Acidobacteriota bacterium
AGTTGACCGCGATAAAGAGGCGGTCGCCGATTGGTTTCGAACACTTCATCCGGCGGTTTTACGGTCAATTAGAATCGTCCTTCGCGCCGCTGAAAAAAATCAAATTCCGGCGATAGTCTGTGGAGAGATGGCCGGTTCACCGGTTTATGCGGCTATTTTGATCGGTTTAGGGGCGACCGAACTCAGTATGAACGTCAATTCGATTCCGCGTGTCCGGCGAACAATTTCGGCAATCGCTTACGAAGAAGCTAAGGAGATCGCTGAAAGCATTGAAAAATGCCGAACAACAAATGATGTCGAAGATCATGTTCGGGAAAGTTTTCTGAAAAAATGGTCGCATATTTTTTCAGTTGATATTTTACCTACCAAGAAGAGCAAAAAACGTGTCTGACATACGTTTTTGGGCTTTGGTTTTTGGTTTTATTCAATGGGAATCTTTTGATTTTCAAAAAAACTGATAAAAAAAAAGTGTTTTAGAAATTAGATACCAATCTGCATCAATCGCGTCAAGCTAAGGAGACAACGTAAAACAGACTGTTAGTCTGTTTCTATGGCTTTTCTTTATTATCGATAGCGGCGCGAAACTTAAACAGGCTAACAGCCTGTTTTACGATTTTTCGCTTAACTTAACGCCATTGCAATTTGCATTTTCTTTTTAATCCAAGGACCAAAGACCAAAAAACAAAGCCCAACGAGCTATACAGATACCAAAAAACGCTAATAAATCTATTAAATAAAAATTTTACTAAAAAATGAAGGGTTTTCTCATTTTATACTAACAGAGTTTCAAACTCCGGTTTGACAAAAAATTGCTTGATGTAATCAGACGTTTAGTCTATCTTAAGAAATTCACAAACAAGTTCTGTTTTGTTCAGGCTAGGTTCAAAAAAAGGTTTGCCCCGATTTTTTGTAATATGAAAACGTTTTTGATTAATAAATCAGTATTTACTTCGTTTCTGATCATTTTATGTTTGGCGGGTGTTACTGTTGCCCAAACACCCGAAAACAGACCGGCCAAAAAGGTGAATTTCGGTTATTCACAAAATCCTAAGACCAAAGCTTCGAAAGAAACTACCGCCAGCGGGGATAAACAAAATCCGCCCGAGAAGATTGAAACACCGCTGATTGATATCAACGAAAATAATCAGTCGAACCCAACGATCGCCAAAAAGACACTCGAAGTAGTCAAAAATGCCAACAAAAAAGCACTCGCGCCGACAGAAACTTACAAGGTCGGGGTCGGCGATATTTTATTTATCAATCTGCAAAACTCTTCGAAAGGCTCGACTTATTTCACAGTCTTAAATGACGGCACGATAGACTATCCGCTTGCCGGCGAATTAGTTTCGGTAGCCGGAATGAATTCGGATGAAATTGAAGAACTGCTCCGCGAAAAGATCCGACTTTATGAAAATCCGCAGGTTTCGGTTAAGATCCGCGAATATTCGAGCCATAAAATAACGGTACTTGGTTTAGTTGAAAAACCGGGCGAAAGATATATTCAGCGCGAGGCTATTCCACTTTTTGTCGTGCGTGCCGAAGCAATTGTTCAAAATAACGCCAGCCGCGTGAATCTCAGACGGGCGAATGCTTCGACCGAAACATTTAGCTTAAAGGATGAGAATTCTGACAATATCCTGATCTTTCCAAATGACATTGTCGAATTTACGACCGATAAACCACAAACTGCAATAAATAACGGGACACAATTTTTCTATATCGGCGGAGAAGTTCTTTCAACCGGACAAAAGGAATATTTTGAGGGATTAACCCTCACACAGGCAATTTTAGCTTCGGGCGGCTTGAAAAAGGAGAATGTGAAAAAGGTTGTCATCCGCCGCAAAAATACGGAAGGTTTGCTGAATTCAACCGAATACAATCTGAGATCAATAAAAGACGGTAAAGTGCCGGATCCTGTCTTAAAAGCCGGCGATACGATCGAGATCGGTAATTAATTAATCTGTAAATTAAGGTAACTGTTTAGGTCTTTGG
>JANLTD010000298.1:0-5303 GCA_031362765.1 Acidobacteriota bacterium
CAAGATCGCGGACGGTTTTATCGCGTCCCGCATTATAGGTTTCATCGCCGACGATCGGGTGATTGATCGAAGCGAGATGGACGCGGATCTGATGCGTCCGGCCGGTTTTGATCTCGACGGCGAGCAGCGTAAATTTTTCGAAATGTTTTTTGACCTTCCAGATAGAATGGGCGGCGCGTCCGTGGGCGCGAACCGCCATTTTTGTCCGGTTATGTTTTTCACGCGCCAGCGGCAGGTTGATTTCGCCCGCGTTCTGCTGCATCTCACCGTGAACAAGTGCGATATAGCTCTTGTAAACTTCGCGTTCGCGAAATTGTTCGCTGAGGGCTTCGTGCGTTGCTTCAGATTTGGCAACGACGATCAAACCCGACGTGTCTTTATCAAGCCGGTGAACGATGCCAACACGATTTGGGATTTGGGATTTGGGATTTGGGATTTCTTTTCCTGCACTTTCAGATCCGAACTCCGAAATCACAAATCCGAAATGGTGTGCGATCGCATTCGCCAGAGTTCCCGATGAAATTCCCGCGCCCGGATGAACTACCATTCCCGACGGCTTATTGATGACGGCTAAATAAGCATCTTCGAAAATAATGTCGAGCGGAATGATCTCAGGCTTAAATGTCACGGCGGGAAGTTCGGTCAATTCGATTTCAATTTCGTCATTCGGCCGAATTTTGTAGGAAGATTTTGATTGCTTTTCATTGACCAGACAATCGCCGTCGTCAATCAGTTTTTGCAGGCGCGAGCGCGATCGGCCTTCAATCTTTTCGACCAGATAAGCATCGAGCCGTTTGCCGGCATCCTCGGCTTCGGCCGTAAAGGTTAGGATTGCTTCGTTTGTTTCTTGTTCTGTCACCGTTTATAAAAATCTCTTGTGATCGTTAAATTTCCACGTCCGAAAATTGAATTTGCTTGCTTGCAAATTCAATTATCTCACAAGATTGTTTAATTATCTTTCGGAAAAATGTTTATCTGGGTGTTAGAAACGAACAACGCGCCTTCAGTTTTAAGGCGAACGTCGCGCAAAGAGAATCGTCATCAGGAAACTGAAGTTTATCTTACATTCGATTTGGCTGTCATTGAGCAATTTCAGGTTTCGGGCGCAATCTGACGATCATAAAAATGACCGCGCTGGCCGCGACGATCAGGCTGATGATCTGCGATGTCGAAAACCCCGTCAACGAAGTCAACCCGAATACATTGCCGCGCGGATCGTCGCGCAAAAATTCGATCGTAAAACGGAAGATGCCGTAAATTATTGCATAGCCGACCAAAACTTGTCCGTCAAATTTTTTCTTGCGATGCAGATAGATCAAAAAACCGCAAACTATCAGCATCGTGATTGATTCGTAAAGCTGTGTCGGATGCAGAAAAAGCGATTCGCCGGTCGGTCCGTAGATCGGCACGCCCGTAAATTCGTGCGCGTGTTCGGTGAAATGCACGCCGAGAAACGAATCGGTCGGTTTTCCCCAGCAGCAGCCCGCCGCGAAACAGCCTTGTCGGCCGATCGCCTGACCGAGTGCAAGTCCGGGCGCAAAAGCATCGGCAACCTTCCAAAACGGTAATTTATACCAACGGATCAACAAAGCAAGCGCGAGAAATCCGCCGATAAACCCGCCGTAATAAACGCCGCCCGAACGCAGGAAATCGAGCGAGAAAACATCAACGTTGTCTTCGGCGAAAAACATTAGAATTTTCGAACCGACAAGTCCGCCGATCAGCGTCCACAATCCAAGATCGTAAATCCGCTCACGCGGCAGACCGTCGCGCACCGCAAGGCGTGCCGCGACAAAAAGCGCGAGCAGCATTCCGAGCGCAAGAAGAACGCCATAGGTATTGATTGGAAAACTGCCGATTCGAAAAAGTTCTGGATACATCTTTTGATTTTGGATTTTAGATTGCGGATTTCGGATTTGCGTTGTTTTCTATTACAAAACGCATCACAACTTCTCCGCTTTCGCTGATTTTGCCGGTTCGTTCAAAACCGACACTTGTATATAGTTTTTCCGCGCCCGTATTTTCAGGCACGAAACTCAAATAAATCTGGCGGCAATCTTCGATTTGCTTCATTTGTTCGATAACTTCCAGAGTCGCGGCTTTGCCGAAGCCTTTGCCTTGATGTTTTTCGTCAATCATCAAACGTCCAAGATAGAAATGCTGATCGTCTTCGTCAAAGCCATACATCACGAAACCGACGAGTTTCTCATCAGCGTAAACGGCAAACGGATTAGCCGTCGGATAAATTTTCGCCTGCGCGATTGACATCAGATTCGAGGCGACAAAATTCGTTTGCGCCTCGCTAACCTTTAAGTTAATACATTCCTTAAAATTTTTCGGCGTAATCGGCTCAAGCCGGACTTTTTTCATCGGGTTTTACTTCTTCTTTTTTCTTCGACAAAAACATATCTAAAATAAGCAACCCGGCGCCGAGGCAGATCGACATATCAGCAACGTTAAAGGTCGGATAATGCCACGAGCCGAATTGTACGTCAATAAAATCAACGACAAAGCCGAGCCGTGCGCGGTCAACGACATTGCCGACGATTCCGGCGAGAAGCAAGGCCAACGCGCCGAGGATTCGATCATCACTGCGCGGCGTTTTCCAAAAGAAATACAAAACCAACGTCGCCGCGACGAGTGCGACAATTGACAATCCCCAACGTCCGGTATCGCCGTGGCTGTCAAACATCGAAAACGCAACGCCCGTGTTTTGCGCGTAGGCAAAATTTAAAAAGTCAGGAATTACTTCTTTGATGTCGCCGAAACGCAGACTACGAACCGCCCACGCCTTCGTCGTTTGGTCAATCATAAAGACCGCACCCGCGGCTGCCAAGTAACCCAATTTCCAGAAAATATCTTTTTTATTCACAATCTTATTTAAAAAATCAAAACCGCCGTACTAATACGAATAAACTCAGACTATCGTTTATTTATTCCCGTGTCTATTCTCGTTCGTCGGCGGTTTTGGTTTTTTCAGGTTTATTCCGTGTATGGAAAAATGGCTTTCGGCACTTTGTAATCTTCCCACCACGTCGCGTAGCAAACGTCCGTACAGCCGATCGCATAGGTGACGATCTTCCATTTTCCGCCGGTTTTCTTAAGGAGCGCAAAGAAATTATTGTCGAAAGAATCCACATCAATCGCTTTTTGATACGGTGTCTTTTTGTAATTCGGGCTGCCGCCTTTCGGGTTTTCCGGCACGCCCGAAAGAAATGCCCAAACGCCTTGCACGTTAAACTTTTCGACATTGAACGAAATTTTCTGCTTCAATTCCTTTTCAACCGGAACGCGTAGCGCATTTATAATTGCCGCGTATTCCGCCGAACCTTTTTCGGGTGTGTAAACCTTTTGGGAAGATGCCGCGAACGCAAAAGCCAAAACGATTGACAAACCCAATAATGATTTCTTCAACATAGATCTTATTTCAAATGTTTGGTTGCCACGTATGGATGTTTCGGATTAACGACGAGTTTTTGCTGGCGGGGATCAATCAAAACATCCATATCTTCCATCGGAATCGCACCGAGCAGAATTTCCGCATCACCGGGCAGAACGATTGCCCGAACGGTCGTTGAACGATTTTCAAACTGCACTTCGACCGGCCCGACGACATCAACTTCAATCAAAGTTTCATCTGCTAATGTGCCGAATTGCTTTTGGATAAAAGGCAGATCGAGCTGCGCACGGACAGTTTCGTTAATCGAAAGCATATAGGCGCCGCTGTCAACCAAAGCAGTAACGCGGACTTGTTTGATCTTGTCCTTATCCAAAAAGCCGCGCCGTGCTAAAACCATATCGTCAACGCTGATCAAATCAATTTCCGCATAAACTAATCCCATTTCATTTACTCCCGATTTATAAGGTGGTCTCTCTTTTCTTTTTACAGGTATCAGCATACGCTTTGATTATAACGCCTTTTCGATTTCCGACAACGCCGCGACGCATCGTTCGCAGACGCTTTTGTATTTTTCCGATTCGCCGACATGCACGGAATAATTCCAACAGCGTTCGCATTTCGCACCGTCGGCTTTCTCGATGTGCACGCCGAAATAATCTTCTTCGTTAACTTCGACCTGCGACGTGATGAAGATATAACGCAGATCTTCGTAATACGGCATCAGGAAACGCGCCGTTTCGCCGTCGGTTTTTAAAATCACTTTCGCTTCGAGCGACGAACCGATCTCCTTTCGCTCGCGGGCTTCTTCGAGAGCTTTTAAAACTTCGTCGCGGATTGAAAAGATGCGTTCCCAATCTGTCAAAAGTTGTGTGTTGTCCGCGCCTGAAACGCGCGGAAATTCGGCGAGATGAACCGACGCAAATTTTTGATGCGGCAAATTCTCAAACGCTTCGTCTGCTGTGAAAGCGAGAATCGGCGCAAGCAGACGGCACAGTTTGTCGGTCATCTCAAAGAGCGCGGTTTGCGCTGAACGTCTTTCCACGCTTTTCGGCGCAAAGATATAAAGACGATCTTTGATGATGTCGAAATAACGCGCCGAAAGCGTCACGGTGCAGAGATTGTAGATCGTCTGATAAACGGCCTGAAAATCAAACGCCTCATAACCCGCAAGTATCTTTTTCGCCGCTTCGTCAAAACTCGCCAACGCCCAACGGTCAGTTTCAAGCATTTCCCCAAGCGAAACACTGTCGGTTTCTTGATTAAATCCGTCGAGATTGCCTAGCGCGTATCGCAAAGTGTTTCTAAATTTACGATAAGCGTCGGTGACGCGGGCGAGAATCTCTTTCGAACAGCGCATATCCTGCGTAAAATCAACCGCCGAAGCCCACAGACGCAACACGTCCGCGCCAGATTCTTTGATCACATCATTCGGCGAGATCGCATTGCCGTCCGATTTATGCATCTGTTTTCCGTCACCGGCAACGACCCAACCGTGCGTGATGACCCGTTTATACGGCGCGGTATCGTGCGCGGCGATTCCGCACATCAAAGATGAATTAAACCAACCGCGATACTGATCGCCGCCTTCGAGATATACGTCCGCCGGGAAACGAAGATTATCACGCGTTTCCAGAACGGCGACGCACGATGAACCCGAATCGAACCAAACATCAAGAATGTCCGTTTCTTTCCGAAAATCCGTGCTGTTGCATTTCGGGCAGGCAAAACCTTCGGGAAGAAGTTCCGATTCCGGCCGGTTGTACCAGGCATCAGCGGTTTCCTTCGCAAAAATATCGGCGACGTGATTGACGATCTTTGCGTCGGCAACCGGTTCATTGCATTTCTGGCAATAGAAAACGGGAATCGGTACGCCCCACGAACGCTGACGCGAAACGCACCAATC
>JANLTD010000336.1:0-1969 GCA_031362765.1 Acidobacteriota bacterium
CCTGGAACTTGGAACTTGAATCTATTTAGCAAAATAGCCTTGCCGCGTTTTGGAGATCAGTTCGCTTGAGTTGACCTCGATCTTGATCGCCCGCCATTTGCCGTCACGTTTATCGTTGGTTGATTGATATTCGATCGTATAGAGCGTGCGGAGTTCGGCGGCGACCGAAGCATATAATTTGCCCATTTCTTCGAGCCGATTGATAGTGTTAAGAGTTCCGCCGGTGCGGTCAGCCAAAATTTGCAACCTTGAACGAGCGGATTGATACATCGCGACTTGAATTGGCATCGGATCGGCGAGTTTTGAAGGGTCGCCGGTCGGCAGCGCGAGCGGGTAGATCGTCACGCCTTGCACATCGGCTTTGTTCAGGACGCGGTTGAGATTTTCGTTGGTTTCGGGTTTGATCGCCGTCGGCATATCTTTTTCGTCAACTTTTTGCAAAAGATCGCGGTCGTTATCGCGCAGCGCGGTGTCAACGCCGTCGGTCAATACGATGATCGCTTTGCGGCGTTTGCCTTCGCCGGCGAGCTTGCCGAGCGCAAAGTCAAGGGCTTTGTAAAGTTGTGTTTTGCCGCGGCCGTTGGCGACACCGATCGAATTGCCGATCGTGCGGCGGTCGGTCGTAAAATCGTTGCGCAAGTTGACCTTGTCGTAAAATTCAATGACGGCAACGCGGTCATCGGGAGCCAGCGCGTCAACAAAACGAAAAGCCGATTGCCGGATCGTTTCGCGAAAACCGAGTGTCGAACCCGACATATCCAAAATCATCACGAGCGAAAACGGTGTCACGACCGGCTCAAAACGGGCGATGTTTTGTTTGACGCCATCTTCGTAAATCGCAAAATTTTCCTTGGTTAAGTCGGTGATCGGGCGGCCTTTGCGGTCAACCACGCCGACATTCAGATGGACAATTGACGAATCAATCGTGATCGGCGGGTCATCGTCCGTTTGCGCAGAGACGTTCATGAAACCGAAAAGTAAAAATGAAAAAATTATTAAAACCCTTGAATAACGCATAACAAAATAGAACTAATAGACATAACTGAATAGGTCTTTGGTCTTTGGTTTTTGGTTTTATTCAACGTAACCTCGAATATTATAGATCAAGATGCGGGAAAAATAAGTGGGCGTGGTGAGAAATAAAACGCCGACTCGGTAATTTCTTTCAAAAAACTAAAAACCAAATACCAAAGGCCTAAACAATTATAATCAGACGCTGTTTTCCGAAACGTGGTTGCACGAACGATTGTTTCAAAAACTTCTTAACAATATTCATTTTTTGGTTTATAATTCTCTAAACCTGAGAAAGCAAGTCGGATGAGTTGTAAAAATTCAATGTTCGTCTTTCTGAATTGATGAAGATTGAGAGGTATCCCAATGTTTTATAAACCGAATTATTGTTGTAATTGCGGAGAAAAAATTGAACGCGAGAATTGGTCCTTCACCGCCAGTCGGCGATTCTGTGATGTTTGTCAGACTGATTTTGTTTTGAATGAAAGATTGCCGCAGATCTTTATCGTATTGATGGCGTTTGTCGGGATCTTTGGCATCGGAAGCTATTGGCGAGGCGGCGAAAAACCGGTAAATGTCTCAACCAAACAATTTGCGTCCGTTTCGACGAGTCCCGGAAAAAATCCGTCGAATCAGCCGTCGCAAGTTAGTACAAACGCGGGCGCGTCGCAATCGGCGCAGACAAATAATGTTCAGACAAACAGACAAAACGCACCGCAAAGCCGGAATTTGACATCTAAACCACCGCCGAACCAGTCGGAAAATGCGCCGATTGGGTCCGAAGAAGCGGTTTATTTTTGCGGTGCGCCGACAAAAAAAGGTACGCCTTGTTCGCGGCGCGTCAAAGGCGGCGGACGATGCTGGCAGCATAAAGGGCAAAATGCGATGCTGCCGCCCGAAAAATTGATGACGAGTCAATAATTGAAAATTCGTAATTGTTTAGGTTTTTGGTCTTTGG
>JANLTD010000367.1:0-2028 GCA_031362765.1 Acidobacteriota bacterium
GGCTTTCCGAATTACTCGGCGTTGGGGTTGAATTTTCCGATGATTGTGTCGGCGATGATGTCAAAGCCGAGGTTGAGTCATTATATGAAGGTGATGTCGTTTTACTCGAAAATCTTCGCCTTCACGCCGAAGAAGAAAAGAACGACGAAGGGTTTGCCAAACAACTCGCCGAACTTTGCAATGTTTATGTCATCGATGCGTTCGGAACGGCGCATCGCGCACACGCCTCGACCGAAGGAATCACGCACTTTGTCAATACGTGCGTCGCCGGTTTGTTGATGGAAAAGGAATTAAACTTCCTCGGCAAAGCTCTCAATAATCCCGAACGTCCGTTCGTCGCAATTCTTGGCGGCGCAAAGGTTTCCGATAAAATTCCGGTCATCGAATCGCTCATCAAACGCAAGGTTGATAAATTGCTGATCGGCGGCGCAATGGCATATACATTCTTTAAGGCGAACGGTATGACCATCGGTAAATCGCTCGTCGAAGATGAAATGATGCCGAAGGCTTTGGAAATCGCGAAAATGGCGGAAGAATCGGGTGTTGAGCTCATCCTGCCGACCGATCATCAGGTCGTTGATTCTTATGACCCCTTAAATTCGCGCAAAACAATCCCGGTCGAATTTACAAATACAGGTCTTGTCGGACTCGATATCGGCATCGAAACACAAGCGATCTTCGCACACGCTCTTGAAGGTGCAAAGACGATCGTCTGGAACGGTCCGATGGGAATGTTCGAAGAAAAGCCGTTTGACGAAGGCACGATCGCGATCGCAAAAGCCGTGGCGGAAGCAACCGAAAAAGGCGCAACTTCGATCGTCGGCGGCGGCGATTCGGTTTCGGCAATCAATCAAGCCGGATTGGACGCGCAGATTTCGCACATCTCGACCGGCGGCGGCGCAACTCTGGAATTTCTCGCCGGCGACGCACTTCCGGGCGTTGAAGCATTGAATGATAAATAAATGATCTTGGTTTCCCCCGAACAACTCGATTTATTTTGGTTAGAAGAAGCGGTCTGGGTTGCCGAAGATAAAATAAATGTTCCGGCGTATGACTTTAACTTTGAAAATCTCTTTGCCTGTCGTCGTCCGCTTTATCGTGAAGAAGAAATAATGGCTGTCGGACGATTCGGAGTGTCGGAAAATTATAGTGAATTGTATAAAAAATTAAGCGATGAAGGCATAACTTTGATTCATTCGCCGCACCAATATCTTTTGGCCAGTGAATTGACCGAATGGTATCCGCTTTTAAAAGATCACACGCCTTTTAGCCTTTGGTTTGATAAGCCGCCCGATTATCAAGTAATCGAAAATAATTTCGATTATCCGGTTTTTCTGAAAGGAAGCCGTCAAACCAGCCGTCACAAAGCCGTATTTTCAATTATCAATTCTCGAAAAGAATACGAAATTGCCGCTGAACATTTTAAACACGATGCAATTTTGAATTGGCAAAAGTTTGTCGTCAGAGAATATGTTGATTTAAGAAAAGTTAAAGGTAAAACTACAGAAAAAATACCGCCTGCTTTTGAATTTCGGACGTTTTGGTGGAAGGGAAGCCTCGTCGGGGACGGCGCATATTGGAAAGATTTCGCAAATTATAATTGGACGGCGAGTGAAAGATTATCAGCCCTGAATATTGCCGGGAAAGCAGTTGAAAAACTTAACCTGCCGTTTGTCGTTATAGATATTGCCCAAGATGCAGACGGCGAATGGATCATTATCGAATGCAATGACGGACAAGAAAGCGGCTATGCAAATATCTCACCGATAAGCTTGTGGCAAAAAATAATCGAAATTGAAAAAAATATCAAACCGCCTGATTTTATTGCTCAATATTAATTAAAAATTGCTTTTTATCAGATCATTTATTCTTTGCTGCAAATCGAAAATATCTTTCTGCAAAATTTAAACACTTAATATCAAAGGAAAAATAGCTTTCTGCAAAATGAAAATAGTTAATGTCGCGACCTCATTACTTAGTATTGAGGTCGCGACATTAACTATCGAAAGCGCGATATAAAGTATCGAG
>JANLTD010000375.1:0-3640 GCA_031362765.1 Acidobacteriota bacterium
TTGATCTCAATGCGCTGACGACGAAAATTGAGCGATGCGTAGCAAGCCTCCAACGCCGCTAAAAGAATGGCGACCTCGCCGCCGTAAATCATCAGAGAAAGAAAGACCAAAACATCGGAGATCGTGAAATGAAGTTTGGTATGCGGTAGCTGAAAGCGTAAATACGAACTAAGGAAAACGGTTACAACCGAGAGCGCAACCAATCCGGCATCAACTTTACCGACCGGAAATCGGTAGATCGCCCACGCCAAAATGCCGAGACCGATCAGGGCGATACCTGATAGATAGAGATTAGTATTTCTTTCGTTTTTTTCCACTTTTGGCTAATAAGGAAAGTTTAGAATCGGGTTGAACAGCAATTATTTTTGAGGAACCGAGCTCAGGGGGTAATTAAGCCTTTGTTATTATATGTCAACGAGCCCTGATTTGCCAAGAAAAATTTTTGACGCGTGGTAATGCGCCAGGGCTTGTTCAAAGTCGAAAAAGTTGTGCGTCCGTCATCCGCGACTCGAACAAGCCCTGCGGTAATGAGTCAGCAAAAAGTTAAGCAAAGATCTATTGCTGACGAGCGCCGGTAAAATAAGCTTTGAAGTTATGCGATTGTTTCTCATTCGGAATAAGTGAAAAGTGATCGGTGATAAGTGATAAATGAGTTTTCACCTGTCACCTGTCACTTTTCACCTATCACTTATTCCGAATCTGATCGCTTTCTATTTCTTAATTTAATTTTTAATAATTGATTTTCGCCCGGCAACTATTAGTTGAGATTTCAGATTTGAAATTTCAAATAATTGTATCTGTTTAGGGGTCTTTGGTTTTTGATCTTTGGTTTTATTAGATGGAAACTCGTGATTTTCAATCAAGACTCACCCAAATAAGTTTGCGTGGTGAGAAATTCAATGCCAATCGGCAATTTCTTTCCAAAAAACCAAAAACCAAAGACCAAAGACCTAATCAGGTATATTCTACTTCGTAATTCCGACCTGAGTTAACGCATACGCATAATCAAACGCGACTTCTTTCAAACGGTCATAGCGGCCCGATGAACCGCCGTGTCCCGCGCCCATATTGGTTTTGAGCATAATTACATTCTTATCGGTTTTCATCTCGCGCAACTTCGCGGCAAATTTTGCGCCTTCCCAATACGGAACTTGCGAGTCGTTGAGCGAAACTTCGATCAGCATATTCGGATAATTCTGCGCTTTGACGTTATCGTATGGCGAATATTTGATCATATAATCCCACGCTTTTTTCTCGTTCGGATTGCCCCATTCGATCCATTCTTCGGTCGTTAAAGGCAAGCTCGCGTCGAGCATCGTGTTCATCACGTCAACGAACGGAACCTGCGCAATGACCGCATGAAAAGTTCCCGGCGACATATTGACGACGCCGCCCATCAGGAGCCCGCCCGCGCTGCCGCCTTGAATAACGAGCCGGTCGCTTGACGTATATTTGTTTGCCGTGAGCCATTTGGCGGAATCAACAAAATCGTAAAACGTGTTTAATTTCTTGAACATCCGACCGTCTTGCCGCCATTTTTCGCCGAGTTCCGAACCGCCGCGAATATGCGCGATGGCGTAGATCATTCCTCTATCAAGCAAACTCAGACGCGCCGTCGAAAAATTCGGTGTCATCGAAAAACCGTAAGAACCGTAAGCGTAAAGCAGCATCGGCGCCGAACCGTCAAGCGGCGTTCCCTTTTTCCAGACGATCGAGATCGGAACCTTTACGCCGTCACGCGCAACCGCCCATAGGCGTTTGGTTTCATATTGCGTTTTGTCGTAGCCCGACGGAATTTCCTGCTGTTTCAGCAACTCGCTCTTGCGGGTTTTGAAATCGTATTCATACGTCGAATTCGGCGTGATCATCGAAGAATAGGTGTAACGAATAACCGGCGTGTCAAATTCCGGATTGGTTGACATTCCCATCGTATAAACATCTTCGGGCGTCGCAATACGAACCGCCGCACCGCGCGTTTTCAAATCCATCACATTGAGATATTCCAAACCGTTCTGGACTTCCGACACGACCGCGTAATCTTTGAAAAAATTAATTCCGTCAATCTTGATCGCCGGATGGTGCTTAACAAAATCCTTCCATTTTTTTTCTGACGGATCTTTCACGGAAGCGCGCACGATCTTGAAATTCTCCGCGTTTTTGTTGGTCACAATGTAAAATTCACCGTTATTGAAGTCGGCGGAATATTCGTGACCTTCGCGGCGTGGGCTGATAACTTTCCAATCGCCCATCGGATTATCGGCGGAAAGATAGCGGTATTCGCGCGAGGTTTTGGCAAACGAGCCGAGCATCAACATCTTTTTATCGCGTGAGCGTCCGACACCGATATTGAAAAGCAAGTCTTTTTCTTCAAACAAAAGATCATTTTTGTCAGTTCCGACGGTGTGCCGCCAGAATTTATCGCTCCGCTTCGAGGTTGCATCTTCCTGCACGACAAACAGATATTTGCCGTCGTTTGACCATTCGACCGAAGTGACGCGCTCAATTCTGTCGGTCAAGATCGCCCCTGTTCGCAGATCCTTGATCTGCAAAGTATATTGCCGATAGCCGGTTGTGTCGGTCGCAAAAGCAAGAAAATTGCCGTCGTCCGAAACATCGAAACTACCGATCGCGAAATATTTGAAGCCTTCGGCCATCGCGTTTTGGTCAAGCAGAACTTCCGCGTCTTTAAGGTCTTTGGTTTTGCTTCTGAGATAGACGGGATATTGTTTGCCTTCTTCGCTCTTGGTGAAATACCAGTAATCGCCGAACCGGTAAGGCACGCTCGAATCGGTTTGCTTGATGCGTCCGATCATTTCATTGTAAAGATTGTCCACGAATGGATTTTGCGGATTCATAAAGCTTTCCGTATAAGCATTTTCGGCTTCGAGATATTTGATGATCTCGGGATCTTTCTTTTCGTTACGATCACGAAGCCACGCGTAATTATCGGTAATTTCGTAGCCGTGAATCTTTAATACTTTTGCTTCTTTTTTTGCAACAGGCGGTTTCATATCGGTTTGGGCAATGATGACAGTGTTGCCGATGACAATCACGATAAATGCCAGAATCAAAACGTAAAACATTTTACTCATTTTGCCAAGCTCCTTGTTATATTTGTCGGGGAGTGAATTTATTTGCATTATGTTACGCCATTTTACCAGTTTTGTTTCGTTTCAGGTAATCCTGAGACTTGGTATTTTTGCCGCTTTAATGTAATATTATCAAACAAACGGAATTTTGGCTTTTTTCTGAACATTCAGAATTGTTTTTTGTGACTCTCCCCCAAAGTTATCAGAGTTGTTTTTTGTTGAATTGAAAATTTATTTTTGACCCGAAAGGGCTTGAGGAGGCATTGTAGTGAAACACACGAATAATCTTTTTTCCCGAACATTTTTGTCCTTTTGCAGTTCGCTGCTTATTTTTGCAATCGGCGGCCAAACCGCTTTGCTGGCTTTTGGTGATAAAGCCAATCTTGATAAAAATCCCCCAAGCAAAACTGAAAAACCAAAGGAAGCGGTTGAAAATGCGCCGGTCGAGACTTCGATAATTCCGGCACCGGATTTCAGTTTGTTTGACGGCAAACAAACAAAAAATGTCACTAATATTGTGCCGCAGGTCGGCACGGATCTCGGCACGGAAA
>JANLTD010000378.1:0-6131 GCA_031362765.1 Acidobacteriota bacterium
GCAAAGAATGCAACATCAATATCCGAAAGTTGTGACAAGTCTTCGGGCGATTTTTTAAATCTCAGATCCGTCTGACCGAAAAGATTCTTATGCACTTCGCCGACTGCTTTGCCGGCGTGCTCGTTTGCTGTCACAAGGACGATTTCCGCGCTCGGATGAAACAGCAGTATCCGCAAAAGCTCGCTGCCGCCGTAACCGGAACCACCGAAGATCGCTATTTTTAATTTGTTGCTCATTTTTCAGTTTCCCAAAGTCGTCCTTTCCGCTTTACCAAACAGTTGTAACAAGCACTGTATTTACCATCCGAATTGTGCCAACTATGTTTTTCGCCAATAGTTTCACAATCTTCGAGCGTATTCGGATAAAATGTTTCTAAATAATCCGGCGGCTCTAATAAACTTATGTTTTTGCTTGAAAACACCTCGCATTTATCACCTATTTTTTCATCATACAATGCAAAAACATCGGTGATTTCGATTAGTTTTGTAACTTCTGAATCTTTTGCATAATCTTTGGCTTCCTTTTTCGCAAGCTTGAGGGCTTGTTTCTTGCTTTTCGCTTTCAACAAAACAATTCGCTCTTCATACCATTGCTTGATATTTCCGTTTTTTGATCGTTGGAGAAAAATTTCTTTCGCCGTAAACCATTTTTTCTCGCTCATATATTTCTTTTCAATCAATTTTTACTTTATTTGATTCATTTATTCGCAAACTCGACCAAATCCCAAAGATTACCGTAAAGATCGGCGAAAACGGCGACCGTTCCGTATTCTTCCTTTTTCGGTTCGCGGATGAATTTGACGCCTTTTGATAAATAACCATTGTAATCGCGCCAGAAATCATCGGTACGTAAAAAGAGAAAAACGCGCCCGCCGGTTTGGTTGCCGATGCGGCTAAGTTGTTCTTCGGCGACGCCTTTTGCCAATAATAACTGACAGCCTTCGGAATCTTTCGGAGCGACCAGAACCCAACGTTTGGTTTCTGATTGCGGCGTGTCTTCCAGTAGTTCAAAGCCTAAGGTTTCGGTATAAAACTTGATGGCTTCGTCGTAATCGGCGACGACCAGCGCGATATGTGCGATGCTTTGTTTCATTATTTATTTGAGCTCTCCCAATCGCGATATTTTTCAATAATCAGATGTGCAAGAGCCGCAAGCAGTATGTCAGAACAGAAAGCGGTAGCGACCTGTTTAATGTTATTAACTCACCCTATGCAATTTTCAGCGACCTTCAAAAATCTATCTTCCCGAGTAGCCTGAGTTAATAATTTTCAACCCGTCGCTACCGCTCATGGTTCTGACATACTGCGTAGTTTTTAACTGAAAACCGGATAAACAGTTGCTTTTTGTGCATATTTTAACCCAAATTATGCAAAGTTTGTCTTAAATTATGCAAAACTTGTTTTTGGTTGCGCGTTACCAAAGACAGGTTGCGCGATACCAACGACAAGTTATGCAATACTCAGCACAGGTTTTGCGTATTATTTTTCAAACATCGCTTATCACAACGCACAAATCGCCCGTTTCAACAATAAAAATGCTTATGCGGCGAGCGGAATTTCAAGTTCCGTTTTTGCCAGATTGCGTTCGATCAGACCGAACAACCGCGCACCGTCGCGGCGGGCGTTTCCGGCCTTTAGCTGATAAGTTTGTTCGACAAAGTCTTCGCCCATCTGCGAATCGGTCACGGAACCGGCGATCACATCTATTTCGATGCCGAGATTTTTCAAAACAGCGATACCGCCGACCACTCCAACGTAATCATTCGCACAGAAAACAAAGGAAGAAATCGCTTCTTTTATCTCAACATCTTTCAAAACCGAGTCAACCGCGTATCCGCCGACTATGCCGTCGCCGAGTTCGACGACAATCAGATCAGGCTCAAACGAGTTTAAATGATTCAGAATAGCTTTGGCGACGGGCGCAAGGTCGCCGTAATCAACCGTCGAAGGCAAACCGCAATCGAGAAAGCTTGCCGTCCAATTCGCGCCGCTGTCCTGCATATTAAGCGTATCGCGCAGACAAGCGACACCCGACATTTTCGCGCCCGCCACTTTTAAGCCGTGATGAGTGGCTTGTTTGATGATCTCGGTCGCCGCGACCGTTTTGCCCGAATTCATACAAGTTCCCGCGATCACGACGATCGGCGCGGATTTTTCTAAAGAATTTGTCGGCTGTAAAGCGTGATCGGCGATGTTCAGTATTTTTGACTGGAGCGCACGCGGCGCGCTTGCATTGAGCGTCGCTTCAACGCGAAAACCACGTCGTCTATTTTCATTGTCGGTCTTTGATTCGTACGTTAAACCATTCGCTAACGCAGATGGTTCTGACACGGCAATCCCTAAAACCTCAACCTCGATCGCGTCCGACAAACTGGAATGATGACCTTTGCAGACACCGATCACGCCGCCCATATTTAACAAATGCAGTTTGTCGCCTGTTTTAACTGATTCGGGAACGTCGCCGACAAAACCTTTGAGCGCGCGGCGTTTGCCCAGGACGCCAAGCAAAACGTCGTTGCGGGTAATCTTCGCGAGCCGCCCTGAGGGTAGTTCGAGATTCCCATAAGTCACGGATTCGCTCAAAGCGCGAACAACGACCACATCGCCTGCTTTCGGCGCGGTGTTTTCATCAATCACGCGGATCGTTTTCGCCAATTTCAACGGCGAAGTCGCCGAACCGATTTTGTCAGCTTCTAAAATCATTTTATTTCCTCAAGAGAATTCGAATTTTGCTAAATCTGAAGCTTCAAGTTGGACACATTGAAGCCATTTTTCGTGATTGTATTTTGACATAAAAGGAATCCAACAAGAACTGTCATACCAATCGTCAGAATGTCCGTCATACAATAAGTTCCATATTTCGAGTTCAGTTGGATAACCGAGTTGAAAAGAAATTTCGTGTATTTTTTCAACCGCATTAACAGATTCGATTTCACCTGAACGTATCTGTTTTGCTATTTCTTTAGCGTGATTAAACAAAGACTCTTTTTTATCCAAATAATTCCAATATAATTCGCTTAATGATTGACGAAATAAGTCTTCGAAATCGGCTGTAATGGAATGTGTTTTACTCATTCCTGCAAGCAGACGAATACCTTTTGAATCAAATCCTTCTTCAAGACAAGTAACCGCCCAATCAACATAATCGCCGTTCGTTACTTGTTGAAGATAAAGTGTTACAAAAAATTGTTTCGTTGCTTCATTCATTTAATCCATCTTCCGCAACCGCAACCGCAAAGACTGCAAGCGAATAAAGCCTTCCGCGTCGAGTTGGTTATACGCGCCCGCGTCGTCTTCAAAGGTCACGACTCGTTCTTTATAAAGCGAATTCGGCGATTTACGTCCCAGAATCGTGATGTTGCCTTTGTATAATTTTATGCGGACATCCCCTGAAACTTCTTTCTGCGTTTGGTCAATCATCGAACGCAAGATCTCGAATTCCGGCGCGAACCAGAAGCCGTAATACACCGATTCGGCAAATTTTACGCCGAGAGAATCGCGCAGACGCATCACTTCGCGGTCCATCGTGATAGATTCCAGCGCACGGTGCGCCGCTTGCAAGATCGTCACGCCGGGCGTTTCATACACTCCGCGCGATTTCATTCCGACAAAACGGTTTTCGACCAGATCAACGCGGCCGATGCCGTGTTCACCGCCGATATGGTTGAGTTTCGCGAGCATATCAACCGCGCCGTATTTCTCGCCGTTAATTGCGATGGGCTCGCCTTTTTCAAATGTCAGGATCAATTCTTCCGGCTTGTCCGAAGCCATTTCCGGCGATTTCGTCAAAAGGAAAATATCTTCGGGCGGCGCGGCCCAAGGATCTTCAAGAATGCCGCCTTCGTATGAAACGTGCATCAGATTTCGATCCATTGAATAAGGCTTTTCGGCGGTTGCCGTGACATTGATGTCGTGTTTTGCGCAGTAAGCGATCAAATCGGCACGGCCTTTAAATTCCCAATGCCGCCACGGTGCAATAACTTTAATATCGGGCTGCAATGCGTAATAGGTCAGTTCAAATCGTACCTGATCGTTGCCTTTGCCGGTTGCGCCGTGCGCGACGGCGTCGGCACCCTCTTTTTGGGCGATCTCGATCTGTTTTCTGGCAATGACCGGACGCGCTAAACTGGTTCCGAGCAAATAAACGCCTTCGTAAAGCGCGTTTGCCTTGACGGCCGTCCAGACGAATTCTTTAACGAATTCTTCGCGCAGATCCGCGACGTAAAGTTTCGAGGCGCCCGTTTTCAAAGCCTTTTCTTCAAGTCCGTCAAGCTCTTCGCCTTGTCCGACATCGGCGCAAAAACAAACTACTTCCGCACCATACTTTTCCTTGATCCAAAGAAGCATCGCCGAAGTATCGAGCCCGCCCGAATATGCTAAAACTACCTTCTTTATTTTCTTTTCCATTTTGCTTTTGTCTTGAGTCCCCGCGTGAGCCGGCAAAAAGCCGTCTCGAGGCGGGCTTCAAAACTTAATTTTCAAATAACTCCCAAACTTTTCTCAAAACTGTTTTTTGTTCCTTTTGGTCGCGAACAGCGATAAAGATCGTATCGTCGCCGGCTATCGTGCCGATCACTTCTTCGATCTGTGCGGAATCAATTCGTACCGCACAAGCCGACGCTAATCCGGCTTCGCATTTTGCAACCACCAAATTATCACCCGCGATCTCTAAACTATGAATCCCGAAAACCAATCCGTTTTTCGTCTTTTGGGGAAGTGCGTAAAAACCTCCAATTTTGATGATCCCGAGTTCGAGCAAATCACGTGATACGCTCGATTGTGTCACCAATATTCCTTTTTTCTCCAAAATCTCGGCTAGTTCTTCCTGTCGTCCGATCTGTTTGGTGGAAATGAGTTTCAGGATCGTTGTTTGTCGTTGCTCTTTTTGCATATAAATAACTAATTATGCAATTATCATTGCATAATTACTGCATAGATGTCTAAAATATGCAATAAGTTGCAAAAAGTCAAACGTAATTGTCATAAACAATTTTTTGAGCGAAAATGAAAAACACGGTGAAAAGATGACATATTCAAAAAATCTATGGGGCGGAAGATTTACTGAAGGCGCGAACGAAACCTTTGCGGAATTCAACAATTCTTTCGGGTTTGACAGACGTTTGTTCGGAACGGATATTCGTGCTTCGATCGCGCATTGCGAAGGTTTGTTTAATGCCGGAGTTCTCACGCGCCTTGAATCGCAACGCATCAAAAACGGACTGGAAACGCTGCTCAAACGCGCCGATTTTGATAAAAATTATTTTGACGAAGATGCCGAAGATGTTCATTCGTTCATCGAAGCAAAGCTTGTTCATCTGATCGGCGATACGGGCAGAAAGCTTCATACGGGAAGAAGCAGAAATGATCAGGTTGCGACAGCGTTTCGGCTTTGGCTGCGAGAGAAGATCGAAAGAATTTCAAAACTCATAATTAATCTGCAAAAATCCATTTTGGAATTGGCTGAAAAAAATAAGTCTGCCGTGTTGCCGGGCTACACACATCTTCAACGTGCCCAACCCGTTCTCTGGGCGCATTGGTGTCTGGCGTATTTTGAGATGTTGACACGCGACAATGAAAGGTTGGACGAGGTTTGGCGGCGGGTCAATGTTTTGCCGCTCGGTTCGGCGGCACTTGCCGGAACAAGTTACGAAATTGACCGTGAAGCCGTCGCCCGCGATTTAGGTTTTGATGGGGTGACGGCAAACAGTCTCGACGCGGTCAGCGACCGCGATTTTGCAATTGAATTCGTCGGCGCGTGTGCGATCATGATGATGCATCTGTCGCGGCTTTCGGAGGATCTGATCATTTATGCAACCAATGAGTTTGGTTTTATCGAGCTCGGCGACGCGATTTCGACCGGGTCAAGCCTGATGCCGCAAAAGAAAAATCCTGATGCTTTGGAATTGATTCGCGGAAAATCGGCGCGTGTTTTTGGACATCACGCTGCGCTCCTGACGATGATGAAAGGTTTGCCGCTTGCCTATAATAAAGATATGCAAGAAGACAAGGAGGCAGTTTTCGATACGGTCGATACGGTTTCGCTGACCTTGCGGGTGACGGAGATTGTTTTGCAGAACGTTCGAATCAATGCCGAAACCACGAGACTCGCGGCGGCGAAAGGTTATCTTAATG
>JANLTD010000403.1:0-2654 GCA_031362765.1 Acidobacteriota bacterium
CCCGCATTCAATGCGTTAGCGCGAGTCTATGGAGCACTGGGCAACAGCGACAAGGCTGAGGAATACGTCAAAAAAGTACAGCTCGGTTTTGACCGAATGACGGCCGAGAGCCAAAAGAAAATACGGTTCGTCGAAAATGCCAAAAAACTTGAAGAAGCATTTCAGGCAAAACGCTTTGAGGAAGTCGTCACACTCGCGAAAATGATGATCCCCGAAGCCGAAACTGCCAACAAATATGCGCTTTATCAATATTTAGCCAATGCCTGTCAGGCTCTCGGTAAAACCGACGAAGCCCGGGACGCGCTTGTCGAAGCCGAAAAATTGAAAAAGTAAAACATAAAAATTGTTACTGTAATTAATTCGTGCCGATTTGTTCATAAATTGCCACTAGTGGTGCCGGGTTGAAATTTTCCAACAGAGGAAAATCAATTCGACTGGCTCCGAAAGACCATTTGTAGTGAACTTTGACTGTGGTATTATTTCAGCCCAGCACCACTAGCTTTAGCCATTTGTATCTACACATCTTTGAAAGCTCGATATTTATTGGCTTATGCGACATTTGGTTTTTCTTTTCCAGTCGCCAAAGGCGACCGACATCACCGCTTCGCCGCCTATGGTGCAGGCGTTTCGCCGAAACCATAGGTCTTTGATAACGATTCAATCCGCCGCTGAAGGCGACGAACATCAATCAACATCGGATGTTCGTCGCCTTCAGCGACGAAATCATTTTTCAACTTACCCAGCGATTCTCGCTGGGCTATAATGTTAGTCGCCGTTGGCGACGAGAAGGGACGTTTCAACCTTTAAGCTTGTGTAGCTAGTAATGGCTAAAGCTAGTGGCAATTGATACTGACTAAGGCACGAATTATTTACAGCATCTAAAAATTGATGAAACTCAAACCATATTTATTTATTTCGTTAATTGTCTGCTTATTTTTGAGCGGTTGTTCGTCCGTTCAAAACGGAAATTCAAATGTTTCGAAAAAAGTCGAAACCAACATTCGTTTCACCGATTTCACACAAAAAAGCGGCATCAATTTCAAACATATTCCGACCTATACCGCTGAGAAATTGATGCCCGAAGTTTTGGGAAGCGGCGTTGCGATTTCCGATTTCAACCGCGACGGCGCACCCGACATTTTGCTCGTAAATTCGGGCGCGATCGGTGCCGCGGCGCGTACGGAAGATGGGAAAACACGACTTTATATAAATGACGGCAAAGGAAATTTCACGGATCAAACCGCTCAATGGAATCTGACTTCGGTCGGTTACGGAATGGGCGCGGCGGTCGGCGACTTTGATAACGACGGCTCGACCGATCTTTTTCTGACATCGTTTGAAGGCAAAAATCGTCTGCTGAAAAATACTAACGGAAAATTTGAAGATGTTACGGAAAAGTCAGGCATCAAAACCGAAAATTCCTGGACGACGAGCGCCGGTTTCGGCGATTTTGACGGCGATGGAGATTTGGATCTGTTTGTCGTTCGATACGTGGTTTATACGAAAGAAACCGCGCAGAATGCATATCACAACAAATTGATGGTTTATTCGCCGCCGTATCTTTATCAGGGGGTTTCGGATCAGCTTTGGCGCAATGACGGCAGCGGCAAATTCACTGACATCAGCAAAGAGTCGGGCATTGCGTCGGCTTCGCTGAAAGGATTGGCGCTCGCCATCGGCGACATTGATCGGGACGGCGACACCGATGTTTACGTTGCCAACGATACCAACCCGAATCAGCTTTGGATCAACGACGGGCGCGGAAAATTTAAAGATATGGCTAAACTTTCGGGCTCCGCGTATAGTGAAGGCGGACGCGAAGAAGGTTCGATGGGCGCGGATTTTACGGACTTTGACAACAATGATCTGCTCGATATTGCGGTTCCGAATTTTCAGGATGAAACGACCTCGCTTTATTCGCAGCTCTCACCGATGCTTTTCCGCGAAGTTTCGGATTCGGTCGGAATCGGTCAGGCGGCGCGGGTGCGTCTGAAATTCGGGCTCGATTTTTTTGATGCCGACAACGACACGGACGAAGATCTGATCGTCGTCAACGGACATATCGAAGATAATATTGAACAAAATTCCGATTCGGTCACATTCGCCCAGCAAAATACGCTCTACGAAAATCTTGGCACTGGGAAATTCGCCGATATTTCGGATGTTTCGGGCGACGGACTAAAGGATAAACAGGTTTCGCGCGGGGTCGCAACCGCTGATTTAGACAGCGACGGCGATCTTGATTTTGTCGTTTCGAATAACGGCGGAACCACGCAGATCGTTTTTAATGAAAGCGAAAAGAAAGGAAACTTTGTGGGGCTTTGGCTTGAAGGCGAGAAGACGAATCGAAACGCGATCGGCGTGCGGGTGGTTGCAAAGATCGGCGATAAAAAGGTCGATCGGCAAATAATGGGCGCCCAAAGTTATCTTTCGGTCAGCGATTTCCGCATTCACCTCGGTTTAGCCGCAGCGCAGAAAATTGATGAATTGACGATTTACTGGCTTGGCGGCGAACCGCAGACGATCAAAGACCTGGAGGCCGGAAAATTCTATTATGTCAAACAAAACAAAGAGCCTTTGCCATTTGTTGCGGGCGAAAAACAGATTCCGTGAAAGGGCGTGTAAAAAATAAGTTATAACGATATAAATAAAAA
>JANLTD010000416.1:0-6607 GCA_031362765.1 Acidobacteriota bacterium
GTGAACAACGGCGAAATGATAGGGCGAAACGTGTTTTTCTTTCGCTGTCACATAAAGTTCGGCTAAATTTTTCCGCGCTTCCGCTTCATTTCCCGCTTTTCCATAAAGACAGCCCAAATCGGCTTTGAAAAATGCGCTGCCGTTTGCGGCGATGACCTTTCGGTAAAGCTCAAAGGCTTCCGTTTCTCTTCCCATTCTGAACAAAGCGCGGGCTTTGTAACTCTGTGCCATGAAAAAATTCGCGTCCATCTGCACAACTTTGTCGGTCGTTTCCAAAACCTTTTCAAATTGGCGCGAAATCAGATACGGCAGAGCCGGTGCGGTGTTGGTTGAGGGCGAAGTCGGGTCAAGTTCAATTGCTTTCTGCATTTGCGCCAAACTCTCATCGGTTCGATTCTGAAAAGCCAAAAACTCGCCATACCATTGCCGCGTCGTCGCGTGATTCGGATTTAATTCAATGACGCGAAGATACGATTTTTCCGCACCGTTCCAATCAAAATCATATTGCGATTGAACATAAGCAAGTGCTGTGTAGGCTTCGGCAAGTTCGCCATCAAGTTCCAAAGCGCGAGTCGCCGCAACCCGCGCTTTCGGCAATGCTTCTTTGTCCTCAAAAACTGCGTAAGCCGGATAAATTGCGTAAGTTTCGGCAAGTCCGGCGAAGGCTTGGGCGAAATTTGGGTCAAGTTCAATCGCACGTTTGAAATGTTTGACGGCACGGTCTAAATCGTCCGCCGAGCGTTTGTTCCAAAAAAAACGTCCGAGCAAATATTCTTGATAAGCATCGGCATTTTCCGTCCCGCGGCGGTCAAATCTTCGGCGTTCGTTTTCGTCCATTTGCACCGTCAAAGACGAAACGACTTTGCGGCTGATTGAATCTTGAACGGCGAAAAAGTTTGTGAAATTATCATCAAAATTTCCCGTCCAAATCGTTGCATTATCGGAAGTGCGAATGAGTTGAACGCTGACGCGAATCCGTTCGCCGACACGTTGAATTCGTCCGTCAAGCACCGCATCAACTTGAAGTTCACGCCCGATTTTGCTGGCATCTTCGCGGCTTTCGGCATATTTCAAAACGGTTCGCGTCGGACGCACGGTGATTTGTTTTAAGCCGCTGAATTTGTTTGCAAGCGCGTCTGCCAAACTCACGCCGAGATATTTTTCCGTCTGCTCCGCGCTCAAATCTTCAAACGGTAAAACCGCGATTGTTTTTATCTCACGCAAGCCAGCGGGCTTGGCGGTCGGATAAAACCAATAAACACTATAAGCAATCAGCAAAATTAGCGGAATAGCCAGCCAAACCAATTTTGGATTTTGGATTTTGGATGCCGGATTTGAATCTGGAATTTGGAGTCTGGAATCTGGAATCTGCGAAGGTTGAGTTTCCAATAAAAAACTCTCTTCCAATATCTCGTCTTCCGCATGAATTTCTTTAACCGGAGCGATAAATTGATAACCGCGATTCGGCGCAGTCAAGATAAATCGCGGCTCTTTGCTGTTGTCGCCCAAAGCCTTTCGCAAAACGAAAATCGTTTGCGACAAATTCGCTTCTTCGACAAAACTATCTGACCAAACGGCGTCGAGAATTTCATTTTTTGTCAGAATCCGTTCCCGATTGCTGACCAGAAACAACAAAAGCTCGGCGGCTTTCGGTTGAAGCGGCACAGATTCATCATCGCCACGTCGGAAAAGCCGATGGCTTTTTGCATCGAAACGAAAATCATCGAATTCGTAAACTATTGATTCCGCAGTTTCCCGCATCTTTTCTGATAACTTCTGAGAACTTCTGATACCAGTTTTGAGGACTTTTGAGGTCAAGTCAAGCCAAACTTATCTTTATTAACAAGAAACTTTCAAAGTTTGAGACAAAATATTTACAAACTGAAAATTGACGGAGGCTGAGATAAATAAAATGACACGATTTTTTTTGATGACGCAACGTATTTCTTTAGGGTTCTGGTCGAGATGTCTGATACTTGCTTTATGGCTGACAATTACTTTTTTGACTGCAGGCTTTAACGGCTGCAATGGGAATCCGTTTATGCCTCCGGTCGGTAGCTTCAATCCCAGCTTTTATAATTCCGGCATAGACGGCGAAGTCCTCGCCGTCGCGGTGGACGCAAGGACGGGCAATGTTTTTATCGGTGGTCGTTTTTCCTCGATTGACAATGAACCTGCTTATAACATCGCGGTCTATAGCCCTGCGACCGGAGAGTGGAAGGCACTCCCGGGTTTAGGATTGAGAGGTGTTTCCGATACCGTCATCTTGGTAAATGCGTTGGCAATCAAGGACAATTATCTGTATGTCGGCGGCACCTTTACGCAAACAATGCAGCTCGAACCGCCGATAGTTCTGAACCGCATTGCTCGTTACGAGATTGGTGCAGCATCGACACCGGAAGAGGGAACATGGTCGCCGCTCACCGCCAACGGCTTGAACGGCAGTGTCAATGCGCTGGCAATTTCCGGCAACAACTTGTTTGTTGGCGGCGAATTTTCGGAAACATCCAACATCCCACCGACAACTCTGAACAACATCGCCCAATACGACCTTGTTGGTCAAACGTGGTCGCCGCTCACCGGACTCACCACCGGCACCGGCGTGGATGATGATGTCCACGCACTGGCAATCTCCGGCGACAAGTTGTTTGTCGGCGGAGCTTTTTCGCAAACCTTCGACGGCATAACGATGAACCTGAATCGCATCGCCCTTTTCGACATGGCAGCCAACAGTTGGTCTCCGCTCACAAACAACGGTTTAAGCGGCGCATCCGGTGACGTCGGCTCTGTCCGTGCGCTGGCAATCTACGACAATTACTTGGTTGTCGGCGGACGATTTGCGCAAAACCACAACGGCGAGAATGTTGCCATCCTCAACAACATCGCCCGTTACAACTTTGCAGCCAACCCCAACGCCTGGTCGCCGCTCACCGGCAGCGGCTTGGACGGCGAGGTCCATGCGCTGGCAATCTCCGACAACTTTTTGTTTGTCGGCGGACGATTTTCGCAACCCTACGACACACCGGCACTGAGCCTCAGGAATATCGCCCGCTACTACATTTCTGATGAATCTTGGTCGTCGTTCCCGCACAACGGCTTGGACAACAATGTCCGTGCGCTGGTGGCAATCTACCACGGCGCCGCGCATTACACATTGTATATTGGCGGGCACTTTTCGCAAACCAACGATCAGTTGCTAACAAATATCAATGGTATCGCCCGCCTTGATTTAAGGAGCGGGGCTTTAACCAATAATGGAGGTTCAACCGATGATTGGTCTCGATTGGGCTTGAACAACGGACTCGCATTAGACGACCAAGTTAATGCGCTTGCCGCCCACGCAAACGGCAATATTTATGTCGGGGGACAATTTACGCAAACCGCCAACGGCGCGACGACAAATATGAACGGTATTGCCCGCTATAACCCCGCCACCAAAACCTGGTCGGCGTTGGCAAACGAGGGGCTGAATGGACCTGTTCTCGGGCTGGCAATCTCCGGCGACATCTTGTATGTCGGCGGTGAATTTTCCGAAACCAACGACGGCGCGGTGACAAATCTGCGGAGCATCGCCCGATATAACACCGTCACCAACACTTGGTCCGCATTAGCAAACGACGGGCTGGCTGGCTTTGTCGCTGGGCTGGCAATTTCCGGCGACAACTTGTATGCCGGCGGCGATTTTCAGACGACCTTCGACAACGCGGTGATAAATCTGAATAATGTTGCCCGCTACAACACCGTCACCAACACCTGGTCGCCATTAGCAAATAACGGGCTGAACGGCGGTGTCTATGGTGGGCTGGCAATCTCCGGTGACAACCTGTTTGCCGGCGGAGTCTTTACGCAAACATTCAACGGCGCGGTAACAAATCTGAATAACATTGCCCGCTATAACACCGTCACCAATACTTGGTCGCCATTAGCAAACAATGGGCTGAGCGGTGGTGTCTATGTGCTGTCAACTACCGACGATCTTTTGTTTGTCCGCGGATCTTTTTTCCAAACCTTTGACGGCGCAACGAATCTCAACCGCATCGCCCGTTACCATACCGGAAGCAACACGTGGGCAGCTATCACGGGCAACGCTGAGGTTTATGCGGTGGCACTAGCAACCAATGCGACGGTTCGCTCGGGCAACGATCAGTATATCGGCGGATCTTTTACCGGACTAACTAGCGGAGTTGCGCGCTATTTCACCCATTATTATCTCCAACAATGGAATGTCCCGGCACTGTCGAAAGGTTTCACCACTACCGATTGGCACGACGGCGCGAATTGGACAACCGGAACTGCTCCCGCCGCCAACACAAACGCCGTCATTCCTGCGGGATCAGGTATCGTCAACATCACGTCCGCCGATGTCACGATGAACGATTTTATGGTCAACGGCGGAACTCTGACCGTCGGCGCGGGCAGAACGCTGACGATCAACGGCATTCTCGGTTTGAACGGCGGCATCATTAACGGCGATGGAACCGTCGTCATCACAAATTGCAAACAAGACGGCATTATGGGCGGCGAGGCAACGAGTTATATTCAAACTGCTTTGGTGCGTTGTGTGAACGATACCGGAACTTTTAATTTCCCCGTCGGCACGGCAAACGGTTATTCGCCGATTACGGTTAAGAATATAACCGGCACGGGCAACGTTTTGATTAAGTCAAATCAAAGCGCGTATCCAAATCCGGCGGCGGCATTGCCCGTCAATCGACTGGCGCGTTGGTGGCAAATCGAAAATCCGGGCGGCGGCATTACTAACGCTGATTTGATTTTCGGCTATCAACAAAGCGACCTCGCCGGAAACGAAACCAACTACAAAGCCTATCGCATCGCGGGCGGCACGGCTTCGATGATCAGCAGCACGGTTAATTCTTTTTCTAATCGGCTGACGGCACCAAACGTAACCGGATTTTCCGATTGGACATTAGCCGAACTCGCGCCGACCGCCGCAGAAGTTTCGATTGGCGGACGAGTTTTCTCGGCAAACGGAAACGGCATCAGCAAAGTTTCTGTTTCATTAACGGACGGCAACGGCGTTACGCGAAGAGCTAAGACCAATTCCTTCGGATATTATTCTTTCGATTTGGTTGAGGTCGGCGAAACATACATAATTTCGGTCATGAGCAAACGTTATCAGTTTGCTCAACCGACGCGAGTTTTATCAGTCAAGTATGAATTAACTGAAGTAAATTTTGCGGCTTTGCCAGAATAATGACGGATAATATGTCGTCGTCGTTCAACCGGACGGGCGGACATCGCATTTTTCCGTCCTTCGACCGGTTTCTGGTTTATCTTGAGAAGCGAGGATTCATCGTTTTTCTCGTTCCCGTTCGGCACAACCGGAGATGTTCCTGCGCCGGGCGATTACGACGGCGATGGTCAATATGACCCGACAGTTTTCCGTCCGTCAAGTTCGACGTGGTTTGTCAGTCGAACGACTGCCGGAACCCTGATTACAACCTTCGGCACGAGCGGCGACCAACCCGTCCCGAATGTGTTTATTCCCTAAACGAACTGGAAAAGTTGAGAGTCAAACTTGGAAAGGTTTTCGGTGGAAATCGAAAACCTTTTTTAAAATTTTGAAGAAGTGTTTCAGACTTGTTTTATAAATTTTCAATAATTTCCCAAGCCTTTTCGGTTTTCAAAAGTTTGCTCATCAAAGACGCGTGAACGGCGTGTCCCGATTTTTCGGCGATGATTTTCCCTAAAACAGGCATTCCTAAAAGCGCAAAATCACCGATGATATCGAGAATTTTGTGGCGCACGAATTCGTCTGTGAAACGAAGCGGGTTTTCGTTGAGCATTCCGTCGGGGGTCAGCACAATTGCATTGTTGAGCGAACCGCCGAGAGCCAAATTTGCTTTGCGGAGCATTTCGATTTCCGCCGTGAACCCAAATGTTCGCGCGGATGCGATCTCGCGTCCGAACGAGCCGTTTTTGAGTTCAAAATGAAACGATTGGCGATTGATAAAAGGATGCGGAAAATCAATCAAGCATTCGATCTCGAATTTATCGGAAGGCTCGACCGACATTTTACGGTCGCCTTGCACGAATTCGACCTTTTCGAGAATTTTCAAATAATGCCGCGGCGCGGTTTGCTGCATGATTCCAACTTTTTCAATCAATTCGATAAAATTTTCGCTGGAGCCGTCGAGGATCGGAATTTCAATGTTGTCGAGTTCGATAAAACAATTGTCAACACCCGCGCCGCGCAGTGCGGAAAGCAAATGCTCACAGGTCGAGAGTAAAACGCCGCGCCGTAGCAGCGTCGTGGCATAACTGCAATGCGAAATATATTCGACAGATGCCGGAATTTCAAAATTATCCAGATCCGTGCGGACAAAGATATAACCCGTGTTTTCGGGCGCAGGTTTGAGCATTAAGTTTACATCAACGCCGGTGTGCAAGCCGATTCCGCTTATTTCAATTGATCGTGCAAGAGTTGTTTGGTTCATTTCAATTTCAAAATAATAATCTTTTACAAACGCTGTGCCGCAATATTGATTCCGGCAAGACGCCCAATTTATTGATAAAAACCTGCCAATTTGATATTTGATATTTGAAATTGTTGTAGAATTACCACAACTCTGTGGCACAATTTGCG
>JANLTD010000421.1:0-2784 GCA_031362765.1 Acidobacteriota bacterium
TTCGATACCGTTTTTGACCGTAAAGAATCCCTCGATCGTCCGTTTCCCCGTTGTAAATGATCTATCGTTGTCGTCAACATCGCTCGTCAAAAGGTTTGCGGCATTGGCATCGGTTCGCGCGATCAAAACAGTCGGCGTTCCGCAGACATCGGCCGCAAGGCGCGCCGCGACGAGTTTTTGAATCGCTTCCTGCGTCGGAACTAACACTTTTCCGCCGAGATGTCCGCATTTTTTCGCGCTTGAAAGCTGATCTTCAAAATGCACGCCCGACGCGCCGGCTTCGATCATTGCTTTCATCAATTCAAAGGCATTTAAGTTTCCGCCGAATCCGGCTTCGGCATCAGCGACGATCGGTGCGTACCAGTAGGTTCCATTTTTCCCTTCCGCAGTGTATATTTCATCTGTACGCCGAAAGGCGTTATTCAAGCGGCGGACGAGTTCAGGAACACTGTTCGCGGGATAAAGGCTCTGGTCAGGATACACTTGTCCCGCAATGTTCGCGTCTGCCGCGACTTGCCAACCGCTGCAGTAAATAGCCGGAAGCCCGGCCTGAACCTGTTGAATCGCTTGCCCGCCCGTCAAAGCCCCGAGAGCGTTAACGTAATCGGTCGTCGTCATCAAATTCCAAAGCCGTTCAGCACCGATCTTTGCCAGTGTATATTCGATTTGCACCGAGCCCCGCAGTCGCAAAACATCTTCCGCCGAATACGGGCGTTCGATCCCTTCCCAACGCGGATTTTCCGCCCAATCTTTTTCTATTTTTTTAATTTGTTCATCTTTCGTCATAGTTTTCTCCTTTTTTTGTTCAGAGTTCAAACTTCGGCTTGTCTGCCGGCGAAGGGCGGCGGAAACACGCCAAAGCCTGGATTCTAAGTCGTGACCTAAACCGGATCATGCTGATTTTTGGTAATCATTTCTTCGCTTATCAGCCGCGCTTTCCGATATTTTTCGCGTTCATTTTCCGAAACATCATCAGGCAATTCAGTCAAAATCTTTGCCAATTCTTCATTGAACAATTTTGTTATCAATTCCGGCGTATGCCTGATCTCACTCCCGAGCGAATCGCCGATCTTTACAGAATCGCGGTGTTTTATTCGTTGCGTGATCATCAAACGGTAAATTCTGTCCGTCGCCAGATCTTCCATATAACCGTCCAGAAGCGATGCGCCCTGTCCGCTTAAAACGCCATTCCGATAGCGGATTATCGTCCGGATCGCCGCCCGCGTTCCTTCGAGAGTTTTCTTGCCAATGCCGGCGGGAATCGGCCGTAAATTCGGATGAGCGTCGCGCCCGGCAAACTGTACGAAATTCTGATTGGGCGCGGGAAATTGCGCGACCGCGATCTCGTTTTGATCGGGATGTCCGGTCCACGCGCCATCCATTCCGACGTTTGCTTCATTCTTTTTATCGGCCTCCAAAACCTGTAACGCGCGTTCGTTCAAGTCTTTATCGGCACGGTTCGGATACAATGCGGTCATTCCGCCGATTGCCAGCGCGCCGTGTTTGTGACAGATCTCAACTAACAATTCGCGTAAATTCTGGAAAAAAGCAACGTCCGTCGGAATCGTATTTCGATCCGGCAAAACCCATTCGGGATTTTCCAAATTAAAATGGATCAGACTCGCCATATAATCCCAGCGGCCGAGATTCAAACCCAAAATATGTTCTCGCAGATTGTATAAAAATTCTTCCATCTGAAAAGCCAGCGGATGGGCTTCGACAAGCGCGAAACATTTAATATCCCCACTTTGCCAGCTTTTTGCCCGTTCGATCGTTTGAAACAGGTCGCGCCAAAACAATGCTTCTTCCGCCGATTCAGATTTCGGAATGTAAAACGTCAGAGGATGTTTGAGTTTTTCGGCGTCCACCCGAAAAGCGATATTTGCGACGTCAAAAACCGAAGCCGAAACTAATTCGTTCGGTAAAACATTTGCCTGATTCAAATGCAACCCGCGAACACGGATCATCAAAACTGTTTCGCTTTCTTTTATCGCAATTTGCTTTTCGCGCTTCTTGTCGTAATAGCTTAAATCGCCGTTTAACGCGGAGAGCGAGTTTTCATATCCGATTTGCAGGTTTTCCCAGGCATTTGCAATTGAATCTTCCAGATCAATCATTACTCCGGGTGCGCCTGAATTCAGCATTTTAACAACCAATTCGGCATCGTCTGCCGGACCTGTCATTTGATTTCGCTGGTCTTCGCACCACTTCGGAACCACTATCTTCCATTTTGATTCGTTTGCCTGGCTTGCTGCCAAATAATGAGGCAAGATCCCCTTTTTCGAATTTCCGAGGACTTCGCTCCGCTTTGCAGCCAATGCCTGCTGACGCGGCGTAAATTCCTGATGAATCGGCAGAATAAAGTCGGCAAATTCCCTGTTTAAACTGTAATCATTTGGCGCATGGTTAATCCGCGCATCGAATTTTAATTCTGTTGTTGAATTCATTCCCACTCCTATGTGTTCAAAATAGTGAACTAATGTTCGTTTCCTTGCACTTATTATAAATAGTTATCACATATTGTAAATAATAAATTTCAAATCGTTCGCTATTATGAACATTTTTTCACAATAGCGAACAACTCTTGAACATTCTTCAATGAATTGTTAGACTTTTCAACGACGGTAAAATCAAAGAAGCGTAAAATTGTAGTGCGTCCGGAAAGAGTTACATAAAGATTTTCTGCCTGCGAAAGACACGAAAAAAAGAAAAAAGAATTTATTTGGCCTATTTTCGTATTTTTCGTGTGTTTCGTAGGCAAACCAAACTCTTTACTGACGCATT
>JANLTD010000975.1:0-3029 GCA_031362765.1 Acidobacteriota bacterium
ACGAACTATGCTCCAAGTCCGAATCGAAGACGCAATCGAAACCGACGGCATTTTCACCGTACTAATGGGCGACCAGGTCGAACCTCGGCGTAAGTTTATCGAGGATAATGCGCTGGACGTTAAGAACCTCGACGTTTAAGATTTTTCCACCACAAAGTACACAAAGAAAATATTCCTCTGTGCTCTTAGTGCCTTTGTGGTAAACAGTTTATTCTTTTCGCCTGACCAAAATCTCATCGGTATGACCAAAGCGGCATTTTGTATGACCTGAAGTGCACTTTTCCTGACCGCTTTTTCTGCCATATCCCACGAAAACGCCAAAAAGCTCGAATTCGATAAGACGTGTGTGGAAATGACAAATTTCTGCCGCTTCATGCTGCTCAAAATGAAATTTATGTTTGACACAGGATGCAAAATTGTGTAATCTGTGAAACATTATGTCACTTGATAGAGAATTTGAGAGGTTTCACGGCGGGCCGAACGAGGCGGCGTCAAAACGGCTTCATGTCACGATCAGCCCGGCAAAACTGATCCTACTTAATCGCAACATGTACAACCTCTTGGGAAAACCCGCCGCAGTTTATTTAAATTACTCACGCGTTAGCGATATCATCGCCATCGAACCTACCAGCGCTCACTCGCCTGACGCATTTCCCGTGATCCAAAATCTCTGCAACTGGCGCATCAACGCCGCTCCCTTTTGCCGGAATTTTAACATCGACCCCGACACCCAGCTAAAATTCATCCGCCCCGAGATCAAGAACGATGCACTAATGCTCGACTTAAAAGAAACCGTCTCAGTCGGCGGCAGAAAGAGGAGAAAAAAGAAATAGGCTAAGAGGTTCGTAACCGGGAGGCGACCGCCGCATCGCGCCGCGTCAGCGACGGATGAAGTAATTTCAGTTTGCAGACCCGGCTATTTTGCTAAAACTAAGTCGCGATAAATGCTCAAATGATTGGCCGAGCTGCGATTCGATTTGAGAAATGTTTTTATTTGATTTTCATTATTCTTAAAATCATCCCGAAGTTGACGTAAGACTTTCTTACATTCATTCGGATCTTCTGGAAGTTTTAATGATTGTCCACTAATCCCCAAAACCCGATTGAAAAACTCGAACAGTTCAAATTGTTCAGGGCTTGAAAACTCTAAAGGCTTTACCGACTTGCTATCCTTAAAATATAGCGGGTATGCACCGAAAAGATTTGGATCGCCAATCCCAGTTTTTGGATAATCTCCCTTTCCTTCCGGAATAACAAAACTCGACAAACTCAAGCCTTTTATAAGGCCGCTATATTTGCGCACGTCAGAATAACGATCCGTTACAAGATCGAATGCATCTCCATATCCAAGTTTTTGTTTCTTTTTCGACGTTTTCAGTGAATCCGACTTTTCTTGTCGAGTGTGAACATATTCGCCTGAAACTCTGTATAGTTCTGTTAGATCGTCGTCGGTTAGTTTTATCGCCCTGAAGATTGCGGAATCTATTTCACGCCGGTCGGCCATGCGAATCTCTTGATGAATTGTTGACTGTTCCCTAGATTTTAGTGATGCCACTAATCTACTAACATTCTGGACATTCTTATGGAAAATATCTGGCCTCAAAATCGGTGTCTTCGCAACCAAATTCACATCTACATCGCTTAATGTTTGACTGCCAGTTAGCTGACGAGAAAACAAATCAATAAAATATCGGAAGCAAATACTATTCAAAATCAAAAATACTTCGTCAACATAATCCCTATAAGCGTCTTTGACAGTAATAACGTAATTGACCTTATCGCAATAAACTCGGGCGTTTCGATTATCGATTAATCGATATGTTTCGCCTATCTTGGAAGGAAAAATAAAATCGCCGGTATGAGCGGAGCCCGTTAAGTCATACCAAGGGTCGCGCCCTGAAACGCTAGGAATTGTGGGAATCTCATACTGCCTAGACTCGCCAAGGTCTAAATATTTAAGGACATGCTTTTTTCTAGCGATTAGATTTTCTTTTGATTCTTTGCAGATCAACACATGATACTTTAGGGTCTTCGGATTAATATCCAGATTGAAGGCTTCCTTTTGGGTTTTAAACAAAGGCCTGACATACTCTTTTTCGATTACGTAATGCTCCCCGTTGAGTTCTGCTCGGAACCATCCGCATGTTTCCCAAAGCAAAACGTGCTTATACTTCGGAACACCGAATTCCAAAAGATATGCTTCTTCGCTAAAAGATTTTGCAAGCTGTGTATCATCTATAAGATAGAAGAATTTATTAGCCCCGGTCTTAATTCCATATTGCACGTCCGCAATTTCCGACAACGGAACAAATTTATCGACCGAATGAGATTTTATCGTTTTGAAGATGTCCGCTGAACGCAGGAAATTACCGCCCCAATATCCGTTGTGATACTTTCCCTTGACCGTTGAGAGAGACTCTAGATTTCCTTGATTTATCGTCTCAATCTTTAAATCATCATTTCGTTCATCTGCTTCCGTTTGCTCGATCCGGCGAGCGAACTTTCTTGTCCTTTCAAATCTGTTTGGATCCGTGCTCGCGCCAACAATGTTTGAATAATCTGAAAAAACGCGAACAAATCGCACATTGTTTGTTTTTCGACTTTCCGCGTCGGAGCATTTTTCAACGATCAAGATGACCGTATTAATAGAAGCAGTGGCAAAACTCCTCGATTTCTGCTGATCGATGATCGCAATTATCTTGAAGTGATCGAGCAGGAACTTTTGTACCTCGGCGCCAAAGGAAACGTCTAACCAGGAAGCAGAAATTACATATCCCAATCGTCCCCCCTCTTTCAAAAATGCTGCGGTGTGTATCAAGAAATACACGTAGAGATCGCTCTGCTGGTTAATCTTTTCGATTCCAAACTCTGACTTAATCAGACGATTCCATTCTCCTTTGTTGTCGATGAGTTCCTGCATGATATACGGCGGATTGCCTACGCAGGCATCAAAAAGAGGCACATTTACCTCGCTCTTTCGATCGTCGAGATTCTTTACGGTAAATGACTTCGTTGCATTGAGAAAAAAG
>JANLTD010000980.1:0-1664 GCA_031362765.1 Acidobacteriota bacterium
GCTTTTAGAGCATTCCGCCCAAACTTTTCCGAACGCATTGCTCGCGGTCGTCGGTTATTATCCGATGGTTTCCAAGCGGAGTTCGACGCACGAAATTTTCAACGCGGTGCTCGAATTATATAATTTTCCTCGTCCGGCAAAGCCTTTGCTGAATAATCCGCTGACCAAACCGATTTTGAAAATGCTGCGCAAAAATGTCATAAACCGCTCGAAATTCTGGGCGGAAAATTCAAATATCGAGCTGCAAAGAGCGGTTGACCGGCTCAATTCCAAGCTCGGACGCGAGCAGGCAATCTTTATCAAATCGCCGATCACGGATGAAAATTGTTTCGGCACAAAGAACTCTCTGCTCTGGGGAATGGCGAAAAAAGGCCGTTCGCAAGACACGCTTTACGATGAAAGAGCGGATGCCTGCCGCCGCGAAATCGCCGACCTGACGAAAAATAAAGAAGTAAATTACTCGATGCGCTTTTGTGAACTCGCCGGCATCGGTCATCCGAATGTCGAAGGCGCCAAGGCTTACGCCGAAGTGATAAAAAACACGCTTGATCCGATTTTTCAAAATCAGTAGTCTGTAAAATAAATTTTCTGATATTTTTTAACGCGGAGAGCGCAGAGAACGCAAAGAGATATTTAACAATCATGCTGTAAATTCAAGTATTAGTAAAAGGTTCTATCAAAATAAATCTCCGCGTTCTCAGCGAACTCTGCGTTTAAAGAAATCTTAACAAACTTAATTTACAGAGTATTTAATATCAATCGTCAGGCAATTTATTCGCGCAGGCAAAACTTGCAGTTTCGATCTCAGCTTGGACACGGCACTTCTGATTCGGTTTTAGGATTGACGCATTTTATCCAATCGCCGTGAATCCAGCCTTTTTTGCCCGATATTGTGACAACCCGGTACCAAGGACTATTAATATTGGCAGGTTTCCCGACCTTGATCGGTTCGTCGTTGGGCAAGACATCTAACGACTCCGATAAATCGGTTGGCGCAAGCCGCAAATTTACATTCAAGGCGGTTGTCCGCCCATTAAAATTTCTCAAACGCTTTTTCTTTGCGGCTTCTTCCCTTTTTAACTTGATTTCGTTATCATCGTCGGCTTTATTAGTAATGTCAGCGTTTGCCGCCGGCTTAACCGGATTTATTTCATTTGCGTTTGAAACGACCGTCGAATCTTTTTTTGCGTCTTCGCTCTTTTTATTTTCCGAAGGGTTTTTATTTTGATTGTGATTTGTATTTGGCATCACTACGACGTCGTTTTTTGTTTCGCCAAAACCTTTCATCAGAAAAATGGTCGTCAAAACCAAACCGCCGCCAATCAATAATCCGAGCAATAAAAAGATCAGATAATTTTTTGCACCGCTTGGTTTTTGGGTTGGCTGAGGCGGATTTATAATTGGCGGAAGCGGCACGAATTGCGTCGGTATTTCTTCATTTTGCGCCAAATCTACGACAAAAGACAGATCTTTTGTTTCCGGTAAATGATCGTTAAAAGCCACTGTCGGTCGCAGTTCGGCGGTCAATGGCGTGCCGTCATTCAAACAAAAAAGATTTTCATCGCCGTAAGAATTATTGCATTGCGGACATCTTTTCATCCAAAACTCTCCTTATTTGAAAGATCGTGAAACTGTTTTGTGGAGCAAATTTGTTACAATTGAAA
>JANLTD010000477.1:0-6343 GCA_031362765.1 Acidobacteriota bacterium
AATGATGGGCGGCAATGCAAAAACGGCGAAAGAATGGTTTCACGCGGGACGCGTCGGAATCGTTTCACGAAGCGGCGGACTTTCGGCTTCGACCGGTTATTACATCTGTCAGACCGGCGTCGGAATTTCGACGATCGTTCACGTCGGCGGCGATTCCGTGATTGGTTTGACGATGCCTGAAATCGCTCTGATGTTTGAAAGAGACGACGAAACGGATCTGATCGTTATTCTTGGGGAGATCGGCGGTTCGCAGTAAGAACAAGTCGCGGATTTGATCGAGGCAGGCAAAATCACGAAAAACATCGTTGCCTATATCGGCGGAAAAGCGGCGCAAAACGGAACGCGCTATTCGCACGCCGGCGCAATCGTCGAAGGCGGGCGCGGAACCTGGGCCGGCAAGGTTGAAAGATTACGCGAAGTCGGCGCAAGAGTTGTTGAGCCTTTCAGCGATATTCCGCAAAAAGTTAAAGAAGTTTTAGCCCACGAAACACACGAAACACACAAAAATTAAGACAAAATTTGTATCATATTTTTCGTGTTTGCGCGTGGGCAACAAATACATTCGAGGATTAAATTTATGAAAAAACTATCATTTTTATTAGCTTTTACGTTTCTTTGCAGTTCCAGTTTATTTGCCCAAAAGGACAAAAAACCGAAACGCAGTTTGGGGCAATTGCAGATGGAAGCGACTTTTGCGCGGCCTGACGGCAAAGATATGGTTTTTCATATCAAAGGCTCGGCTTATGCCTTCATTCCGGGCGAACGTCCGGTTAAGATCTTCGGTGTTGAGGGTTACAATGTTCGCCGCCGCGTCGAAACACCGGAAAAACCGGGTTTTTTCTCGCGACGCGCGAGATTGTATTTTATAAAGACCGGAAAACCGATGAGATCATCAGCCAATGGGAAAATCCTTGGACAAAGGAAAATTGCGAGGTTTTTCAAATCCAAAACGATCCGGTAAATTCACGTGTTCGTGTCAAAGACGGGAAATACGTCTTTACTTCAATCGACGGAAACCGCGAATTCGGCGAGGGAAACGCGCCGCAAGAGATCAACGAACACCTCGTATGGACGAGCGACGTTTTTCCGTTTTATCCGCTTCCGGGTTTTGACAAGAATTATACGGCAAGTGAAATGTTTGATTTTTATGTCGAGAAAAGCGAACATAATAAACTGACGCCGCCGAAAAACGTGAGGCTCAGCTGGACGCGTGTCGGTCCGTCGCTGCCGTTGATCAAAATGCCGAACAACGGCGGTGTGATCATCGTTCATGCGCGCAGCTGGTGAATGGAAAAGTGGGATCTATTGCCTGAACGCATCAAAAAAGAAGTGCGCGAAAAATATCCGACGTATATCACCGCGCCCGATAAGGTTGATCCGGCGAAACCGAACGAAACTTCGTGGACATTTTATAACAGAGAGATGGAAAAGAGGAAAAAGCAATAAGAGCGGGGCATTCCGAACGCTGACTTAAATATCGGCGTTCCGTTTCGTCGAAAAGAGTATTGGTGAACTGACAAGTTGTTTATTATACGGTTTTCACTTAAAAACCACGCAGAGAGTCAGAATCCTGAGCGGTGCCATTGGTCTCTGCACAAGTTCTTTGATTCTAAACAATGCCTCGAAGAGGCGTAATGTAATAGCCTGGCGCACCGCGTCAGGTCAAACAATCACCTGCGCGCTAAGCCCCGAAAGAGCGAAATTAACAATATTTCGCTCTTTCAGGGCTTGGTGAAATTATGAGTCGCCGACCTGGCGCGATGCGCCAGGCTCGTATATCGCGCCCTTTCAGAGCTAAAAATCAATGTTTTGACTCGTGTAGATACTAATGGCGGTCGCGACGGGTTGGGTATCAATAACATTTGGCAGGTCGCTACCGCTCAACTTTTCTGCTTTGCCGTTTTGGAACTACTGAGTTTGATTATCAGGACGAATTTGTGCGCCGGAATTTATATGAAAATGCAGATGTTTCGATTCCTGATAATTGCCGAGATTGGTCAAAACACGCGCCGCGCCTTTTTCTTCAACGACCTCTGCCGCCACTTTTTTGACCGCTTCAAATAATTCCAAAAACAATCCGTCGTCCGTTTCGTCGAGCGTCAAAAGCGACGCGATATGCCGTTTGGGAATGACGACAATATGAGTTTCCCAAAAAGGTCGGGTGTGATAAAAAGCAAGAATATTGTCGGTTTCAAGCAGTTTTTCAACCTTTGTTTTGCCGCTTAAAACCTGTTCGCAATAAAAATCTTCGGTCATCAAATTTGGTGGTGTTATTTATTTTTTCGATTCAGCTTTTTTTTGCAACAATGACGATCGAAACGCCAAACGGGAAATTAGCGCGGCTTAGCCAGAATCTCTCCGCGCTGAAAAGCTTGCCGAAAATGCCGTTCAAAGCAGAAATATTGACGTTGTTTTCCGATTCGGGTTTGATGCCCGTGATCTTCATGATTGTTCTGCCAGCGAGGATCGGCGCGAAAAATGTCCAATTGGCGTAAGTTGCGCGTTCGATCTCAAATCCGGCTTTTTCCAATCTTTCGACGATCTGTTTTTTCGTGTAGCGGATCCGATGGTTTGAAATGTCGTCCTGCACGCCCCAAAGCCACATAAATGCCGGCACAAAGATCAGCGTTTTGCCGCCCTTTTTTAAGACGCGGTGCATTTCTTTAAGTCCGGCAACGTCGTTGTCGAGATGTTCAACGACATCAAGCGCGGTGACGATTTCAAAACTTTCGTCCGCAAACGGCAATGTTTCTGCCAAACCTTTGTGAACTTTTAAGCCTTTTCTCTGACAAAATTCAAGCGCATCGTCGGAAATATCAACGCCTTCGGATTCGCCGAATTGAGCGAGCATTTCAAGATTTGCGCCCGTGCCGCAGCCAACATCCAAAATGCGGATTTCGGATTTCGGATTTCGGATTTGTAAAACGATTTGTTGGAGAAAACTTTCCAGAATCGCGCGGCGGCCGACAAACCACCAATGCGAATCTTCGACGCGGTTCATGATCGCGTAAGTATGCTGCTCCATTTCCTGCGGTAAAGCTGTGCTCATAAATTTTAATTTTGTCACAAAAAACAGTTGGCAGTAGCGGTCGGCAGCGGGCAGTCAAAAAACTCATCTGCCAACTGCTGCTGCCGACTGCCGACAGTTTTCATCTCTGTCGTAAACCGATCATATCGCTGGCAATCGAGCCAAGGTCGCCGCCTAATTCCAGACCGTAGCTTTCTTTCAAACGGCGTTTTATTCCGTCGCGGTCGAGAAAGTAACCGTTGTCGTTGCGTGCAATGATCATCAGCGCGAGGCCTTCGTCCAAATAATCTTCTTTTCCGATTTGCAGGATATATTCGCCCGCCGCGATATGCGCTTCCCACTCTAATTCGTAAAGAGTCGGATTGAAAATGCTCAACGGATTAATATCGGCGTTTGAAAAACTTTCAATCACTTGTGCAAAATCGAAAGCGTGCTGATTTTCGTGTGCAAAAGTTCCTTCGCAGCCGCGCTGGCCGCCGCCGTCAATCGTTTCTGAGGCGATCGTGATGAAAATTTCGCCGAATGCTTCCACCAAACTTAATCGTTCGTCGCCGATCCGGTCATTGAGCCGCGACGGACTGATCGCGCCGGTGATGCCCGAAGCAACTACTTTGCTGACCGGATGAACGCAGACGAGCATCTCCGAATCAATAATCAGCTGTGCCGTGCGCCGATGTTTTTCGTTGCCTTTGTCCAAAATTGTCGCAAAAGCGTCCTCGATTGATTTACGATGTTTTTTTGCAATTCCTTTGTCAAATTTCATATCTGAAAATAGTTGTAAATGCGAATAGTAACCAAACTAAAAGACCAATGATACCCAAAATTCGATAACAAAAAATTAATTTCAACACGTTTGGCTCTTTCAATGCCCATTTTGGCGTTTTCCAATATAACGTAGAACAACGACGTTGCATTGCTATCCAACTTCTGAATTTGGGCATACCAAAGAAAGTTTTAGCTTCTTTGGGTATGACGAAAAATCCATGCGGTTTCCAATCTTTTATCCATTCGGAATAATGGTTTTTATATTGTATCCAAAGTATTGAATCAAATATTATAAACATTGTAATACAACACAATAAGAATATTATAAAAACAATAAAAACCATTTTTTATATTTTTCCAAAACCGCACCAGGAATTTTGATTATGCCATATTATTTGTGTTTCTTGCGCGCCTATTTCCTTCCACCAATTCTCAAAATCTGCTTTTGTAATATAAAACGCGGTCGGCGCAACCAGATGGTCAAAGACGATATTATGTTGTTCGCGCCAGCCGAAGGTGCCGAGATGATTGAGATAATCGTTATAAAAAAGTCTGTTCGCGATTGGTTTTGCGCCTTTATTCAAGGGTTTGTAAATCAATTTAGTGGCGAGAAAAACGCCGAGCGTCGGAAGTTTTGATAATTGATAAAGCGTCGGTTGATTGATCTTCGACGTAAACCCCGTCCGAATCGGATTGACGTATTTCGTGATCCATTCGTTGTTTTCCGCGCCATAAACCCAGGCCGAAACCGCGCCGCCTTTTTTGACTTTTGAAGCAAGCGACAAAAACGATTTTTTCGGGTCGGGCGTGTGATGCAAAACGCCGACTGAAAAAGCGTAATCAAACGCTTTTTTTAGCGGAAGTTTAAAAATATCGGCTTGGATGATATGCACATTCGCGAGGTGCCGCGTTGCCTGAAATGCCGATTCGACCGCAATGCTCAGGTCAATTCCGACAACTTCTTTCGCGCCCCAATTTGCCGCGAGGCTCGTGTGACGACCTTTGCCGCAGCCGCCTTCGAGAACGATCTTGTCCGCAAAAAATTCGGGTTTAACGGGCTGCAGCCAGCCAAGAAACTGTTCGGCGTATTTTTCGTCTTCCTGTGTAAAATGCGTCCATTGCCAACCGAAATTTTCGGCCGTCGAGGCTTTGTCCTGCTCAATTTTTTCTAAATCGGCAAAACGCGGAATGCCGCGCACAACTTTAAATTCGCGCGAGCATTTATGGCACGACAAAATCGCTTCGATAATTTCTTTTTCTTCGTATTTGCTAGCATAAGCCAGCAAAATATCGCCGCCGCACGACGGACAAGCGAGTAAATCTAAAAGTTTTTCTTTCATCTAAAAAAAACGGCTTTGCCGTCTGATGTACGCGAAGTCTTTGACCTGCTGTTTTTCGGCTTATCCGAAAAAATGCGAGGCTCAGCCTCGCAAAAAGTAGTATCAGTAAATCCAAAATTCAGAACATTATCAAGAAATACTACTGAAGCAGTTGATAATTGATATTTGATAAATTCGTTTATTGTTAGACCCAATTATCAATTATCAAATATTTCAAGGGTTTCAGCCAAAGTTACAAGCAATGCCAAGTAAATTTAAGTTGCTGTCGGCAGAGACTTTTCTACAAATTTGAATCTACTGAGTATAAACGATTTCTCGAAAAGGCACAGCCTTTTCGCATATCAGGCGGAAAAACCTTTAAGAATAAATTTCAATTTCTTTTAATTCACGCTGAACATTTTTATCATTTGCCATTTCACCAAGCGAAGTTTCAAAATCGGATGATTCGTCAATTTTCCCACGCAATTTTTCGGCAACCCGCGAAATTAACAAAAGTTGCTGGTCAATTGGTAATTGCAAAATATTTTGTTCAATTTGCGATAAAACTATTTGGCTCATATTTCACCTCTGGGCATTATAAACTATTTTTGATTCACGGTGTTATACAAGGAACGCCAAGATTGGTGAAGAAGCGTGTCAATTTTTTGCCAATCTTCTTCGCTCACGCCGCCCGCTTCGGCTTGGTTGTCGCGGATTTCCATCGCTTCGGCGCGAAGCCGTCCGTGTTCGATAAAATTTTCGACCGGCATCTTGTAAATCTCGGCGGCGGTTTCCGCCAACGCCCGCGCCAGATCGCCGTCTTGGTATTTTTGGCGTTCGCGGTGAATGATCCACCATTCAAGTTCGAGTTTTGCCGCTTTTTGTGCGTCAAAGTCCGTCGTGCTGATGTCGCGTATCGAAGCGTAAAATTTCTCCAGATCGGGCAATGCTTTTTCGTAATCCGTGCGCGATTTGCCGTCTTTGAAAACAAAAGTCGCTTTTGCCGCGCGGTAAGCGATAAATTGTCTGCGCCAGAAATTTAGTTTGTATTGTTTTTCTAGTAGTTCGGTCAACTGCGAATAAAGTTTCAGGCGTTCGCGGCTGTAATACGAACGCCACATCGCTGTATCGAGCCGCGCCACTTCGTTCGGGTCGAAATCACGAATATTAACTTTGTGCGGCGTGTAAAGGTCAAACGCAATCCAGCCGCCAAGCAAAACGCCAATAATAA
>JANLTD010000490.1:0-4120 GCA_031362765.1 Acidobacteriota bacterium
ATTTTATTCCGCTTTTTTCGGATAAACCATTGGCGTTTGAACCGGGCAGCAATGAACAATATTCAAACGGCGGCTACATCTTGCTCGGCGCGGTCATCGAAAAAGTTTCGGGAATGAGCTATTACGATTATGTCCGTGAAAATATTTTCAAACCGGCCGGAATGGCGAATACAGATTCGTTTGAAACGGATAAACTGCCTGTCAACACGGCAAACGGTTATACACGCCGGAATCCGAAAGGCGAATTGATAAATAATGTCAATTCCCGACCTTTTCGCGGCAGCGCGGCCGGCGGCGGCTATTCAACCGCCGACGATCTATTGAAATTTTCGCTCGCATTGAAGAGTGGAAAACTGAGCGTGCCTGACGATGACGGCAACCCGCGAAAAGACGCCGGTGTAGGAATCGCGGGCGGCTCAGACGGAATAAACGCCCTGTTGATCGTCAGCGGGCAAACAGGCTACACAATCATCGTTTTGTCGAATTACGATCCGCCAACCGCCGAAAAAACGGGAACGCAGATTCGTGATTGGACAAAACAAATCAAGGAATAATTCAAATTAATCAGGAGAAAAAAATGAAAAAATTTATATTTACGATTTTAAGTATATCGGTATTTTTTATCGGTTTGGGCAGTTTGATTGAAAAGGCAAATGCAACTTTTAAATCAGACGAAAAGGCATTGGAACTTTTAGGAAAAGCAAGAATCGCAGTCGGCGGAGATTCGGCGGTGGCCGGCGTTAAAAGTATCACGATTCTCGGCAAAACGACGAAAACCTCTGAGACGGAAGGCGTCGCGCGAACCGAACAGGGCGAGACGGAGATCAATTTTGAGCTTCCGAATAAAATGAGCCGGATGATGAAGATCGGTAGCGCCAACGGAGAAACTCAAATGCTTGATAAAAAGGTTGACGTCATTGTTATGACCAAAGGCGACGGCGACAATTTTCAATGGAAAACCAAGAGCAGTGATAACCCGAATGGCGACGGTGTCAAAAAGATCATCATCAAAAAGTCTGACGGAACGACCGAAGAACTCAAAACCGATGGCAAAGAGCCGGTTATCGTAATGAAAAAAGATGACGGAAATACTTCAACGTATAAAACGGAAGGCGGAAATACGGTCAGTATTGACGGTCAAAAGGTTTTCATCCGAAAAGCCGACGGCGATGGCGATATGATGAAATTTCGTTCGAACGAGCTTTTACGCACGACGCTTTCGCTTCTTTTAACCGCGCCCGAAGGTTTGGAAGTAACTTATGCATATCTCGGCGAAGGCAATGTTGACGGCAATTCGTGCGACATTGTTGCGGCCAGCGACGGCGGTTCGACCATCAAACTTTATCTCGACAAATCAACGAGCCTGCCGCGAATGATGACCTTTGAAAGCCACAAGCCGTTTATGATCCGGATCAACAAGGACGAAGCCAAGCCTGACGCCGGCGGCGATGTAAAAGTCTTTACGCGCCAACTTCCCGAACCGGAAATGGTTGAATTTCAAGTTAGATTCTCCGATTTCCGAAGCGTCAATGGCTTGCAGCTCCCCTTCAAATGGACACAAACCGTCGGCGGCAAAGATGACGAAGTAACCGACATTACGAGTTATGAGATCAATCCGGCAAACATCGCGGGTAAATTCAAGGAAATGCCGACACAAGTTTTCGTGAGAACGAAAAAAGAGCAGTAATACGACAATAATTATTGCAGGACAATGGATGAGTTAAGTTTTGTTGACTCATCCATTTTACATTGTCGCCAAAACGGCACGGATTTCGCCGTAGGAATAATTCTCGCCCAAATATTCTTTGATCGGCGATAATGCGCCGATGTCTTTGAATTTTTCGATCGCTTCGATGATCGCTTCAATTTTATGTTCGGGAACAAGATCGGTCAATTGAATTTCCCCGGTCGGAATAAAGCGGACGAGATGAGTTTCGACCGTGCTGCGCGACATCTCGCGTTGATGGGCAATTTCTTTGATCGAAAGCCCGGATTGAAACATTTCAAGCGAATATTGATAAGTATCTTTGCCGGCGGCATCGCGTTTGGTGCGTTTTTTCGGCTCGCGTTTCCGCGATTTCAGATTGATGCGCGAATCGAGATTATTCATTTCACAATAATTTCTGATCTCGGCAATAAAATCCGCGCCGTATTTATCCGATTTCAACTCGCCGATGCCCGAAATCTTCCGCAGTTCCTCCGTGTTGTGCGGCAAATACGTCGCCATCTCGACGAGCGTCGCGTCCGAAAAGATGACATACGGCGGAACATTTTCGAAGCGCGCAAACGTTGTCCTGACTTTCTTTAATTCCTCAAACAATTCCTTGATATACGGATATGAAACTTCCGGCACAAGGGACTGTTTCTTTTCCTCTTTGACCGTCACCTTGATAAGTTCGACGCGCCGATTCCCTTTCAAAACGTCTTCGCCTTTCTCGGTCAGCTTGATGATCGGAAATTGTCCTTCGGATTGTTTCAAGAAATCTTGCGCGATCAGATCACGAAAATATTCAAACCAATTATCCTTTGAAATATCTGCGCCGACACCGTATGTTTTCAGGTTTTTATGTTCGTCCCAGATCTTCTGCGACTGCGAACCGCGCAAAAAATCAATCAGATAACCCAAACCCATCCTCTGATTTGTCCGCCAAACCGCGCTCAAGGCTTTTTGCGCGATGATCGTGCCGTCGAAGGTTTCAAAATCCTTGTTGCAATTGTCGCAGTTGCCGCAATCGGCGACCATTTCTTCGGAAAAATAATTGAGCAAAAACTTGCGCCGACAGCTTTTCAAATCGCCGAATTCGCCCATCTTATTGAGCTTTCTGAGCATTATTTCGCTTTGTTCCTTGTTGCCCTCGACTTCGGCAAAGCCTTTTAGTTTGATGACATCCGCCCAACTGAAAAAAAGCAGCGCGTGGCTTTCAAGACCGTCCCGCCCGGCGCGACCGGTTTCCTGATAATAGCTTTCGACGTTTTTCGGCAAATCCGTGTGAACGACAAATCGCACGTTTGATTTATCAATTCCCATCCCGAAAGCGATGGTCGCGACAATGATTTTGACTTCGTCTTTTAGGAACAGATCCTGATTTTTGTCGCGTGTCGCTTTGTCTAGTCCGGCGTGATACGGCAAAACCGAAAAGCCTTCGTCGCGCAAATCCCATGACAAACTTTCTGTTGACTTTCGGCTCAAACAGTAGATAATTCCGCTTTCATCGCGTCTTTTTTCGAGATAATCGAGTAGTTGCGCGTAAGAATTTCGCTTTGGCTCAACTGCATAAAAAATATTCGGGCGATTAAAACTCGACAGAAATAGTTCCGCAGTTTTGATATTCAAACGCTCGAAAATATCCTTGCGGACGAGCTTATCGGCGGTCGCGGTCAGTGCGATCACGGGAATTTCGGGAAAATATCTTTTGAGTTTGCCGAGCTGAATATATTCGGGGCGAAAATCGTGTCCCCAACTAGAAATACAATGCGCTTCGTCAATCGCAAAGAGCGAAACATTGATCGAACGCAAAAAATCAATAAACTGATCGCCCGATTGCAAAAGTCTTTCGGGTGCGACATAGAGAATTTTCACTCTCCCCTGTCTGATCGATTGAAAAACTTCGGTTTGTTCGCGTGAAGTCTGCGAGGAATTCAGAAAAGCGGCTTCGACGCCGTTGCTCCGGAGCGCGTCAACCTGATCTTTCATCAGCGCAATCAGCGGCGAAACAACCAGCGTCAATCCATCCAGAATCAGCGCGGGAATCTGGTAACAAAGCGATTTTCCGCCGCCCGTCGGCATCAAGACAACGGAATCTTTTTTATTCAAAACAGCCTCGATCGCGGCTTGCTGATTCATCCGAAACGAATCATAGCCGAATTGGTTTTTGAGAATTTCTTTAGCGCGTGTGATGGTCATTTTCTTTTTTTTTGCCCACGAAAGACACGAAAAAAACGAAAAAAAGCAAAGACAAAATCAGGTAAAATTAGTTTTATTGAGTTTTCGTAAGTTTCGTGTGTTTCGTTTGTTTCGTGGAATAAAACCTTATTATGTCCTACGATTTATTTCATTTGTTGCTTACGAAATACACAAAACATACGAAAATAAAACCAAAGTAATTTATTTCTTTTTTTT
>JANLTD010000992.1:0-4403 GCA_031362765.1 Acidobacteriota bacterium
ATTTTTTCTACGCAGGTGGCTTGCGCGCGTTGCTGAATGACATCGGTGACCTGCTCACATTGTCCGCGCGCACCGTCAACGGAAAAACGCTCGGCGAAAACACCAAAAAGCCGCGTTTTATCCTGACCGTGCCGAATCGCGGCTACGAATTTATTGCCGAAGTCAAACAATACAGACCGGAAGACGAAATTTTAGAAGAAAGTTTTTTATCCGACGTTTCCCAAGACCAAAGTCCAAAGACCAAAGTCAAAAGTCCATATCCAAAATTGATATGGTTTTCCGTGCCCCTCGTTTTACTTCTTGCTTTTGGAGTTTATTGGTTTTATCCGAAATCGAAACCTGTTTCGATTGGCGAAATCAAGACGATTGCCGTTTTGCCGTTTGACGATTTGAGTGACGAACAGGCTGAAAAATATCTGGGCGTAAGCCTTGCAGATGCTTTGACAAGCAAATTCAGCGAGCTGAAAGAAATCACGGTGCGTCCGACGCGCTCCGTGCAGAAATATGCCGAAAGCCGCGAAGATTTGAGCAAGATCGGGCGTGAATTGCAAGTTGATGCCGTTCTTGACGGACGCATCTCGCACATTGGCGAACGAGTGCGCATCAGCGTCCAACTAATTCGGACAGCGGACAACGCGACGATTTGGTCAGGAAATTTCGATGAAGATTTTACAAATTTTTTCGCTGTGCAAGATTCGATCAGCCAAAAAGTCGTCAAGTCTTTAGCCTTGAAATTGACCGACAAAGAACGCGAAAGATTTAATCAGCACGGGACGGAAAACGCCGAAGCCTATCAGGACTATCTGCGCGGAGTATATTTTCGGAACAAACGCATCAACGACAATTTGCCAAAAGCGGTGGCAAATTTTGAACAAGCCGTACAGAAAGACCCGAATTTCGCGCTTGCCTACGCGGAACTTGCCAATAGTTATTCGCTGATGCCCGAATATATGGGAACTCCGACGAGCGAATCTCTTCCAAAGGCGAAAGAATACGTGACCAAGGCGCTCGAGCTTGACGATCAGCTTGCAGAAACTCACACAACTCTGGCGGGTATTATTTTTTTCGAGAACAGAGATCGGGCGGAATTGGAAAAACGACTCAAACGAGCGATTGAGCTAAACCCGAATTACGCCCTGGCTCATCGTTGGTATGGCGGTAATCTCCGCGCACAGAAACGCTATGATGAATCTCTGTCTGAGCTAAAACGGGCGAGCGAGCTCGACCCAACGTCTGTCGTAATTATGAATAATATTGCGCAGACTTATAAGGACCAAGGTAATTATGATGCCGCCATCGAGCAATTAAATAAAGCACTTTCGCTTGAATCAAATTCTGCGCTGACGCTCGATGAACTCGCCCGGGTTTATTACAAAAAGGGGTTATATTCGGAAGCGTTGGTCGAATCGCAAAAAGCTGTGGATTTATCCGACAGACTGCACACGCTTCTGGTAACATTGTGCGAAATTTACATAAAATTAGGCGAACGCGGCAAAGCATTGGACGTCATACGCGAACTTGAGGAAAAATACCCAAGTGCCGCAAGCTATTATATTGCAATGCTTTATGCCGAATTTGGCGATAAAGAACAAATGTATGCTTGGCTGGAAAGAGCCATTAAGGAAAAACCCAGAGGTTTATATGAATTAAAAGATGCGCCTAATTTCGCGCCTTACGGTAACGAACCGCGTTTTCAAGATTTAGTGCGCCGAATAGGTTTGTAAGGCAAAAGAAAAAAACGAAAGCATTACGTGCGCTTCGTGTCCTCGAACCAAGTCCGCGCTAGTTTTGCTTGTCAGAAAGATTCAGCGACGTCACTTCCGATTCTTTTTCCTTGCTCGCCGACTCGTGCGGCTTTTCGCGGTTCAACACATCGTATAAAACTCGGCCGTCGCGCAGCAAGTACCACGCCGCCGCGCCGTAAAATCCGGTCAAAATAAGAAACCAGACGAAATTTTTGACGTTTTCGCCCTTGAATTTATCGGTGATTGATTCACCGGATTTTTCTTTACTGTCAGCATTTTCGGGCACATTCAAATTACCGTTCGGCGAAATCGGCTGAACCCGAATGCCTGGGTTTGAATTCGCTGCGACATTCGCGTTTTTCGCGCCGACATCAATTTTCGGCAGCGTAAAAAGTGCCGGAATCGAAGCGACCAAACCCAAAAAAGAAACCAGCGTCAAATATGCAAAATAAACGCCGACAAGGCGGATTATCAACCAAATAACCTGATATTTGTTCATCTAAACTCCAATTCTTTCTATCTGATGAGGACTTTGGTTTTTGGTCTTTGGTTTTTGGTTTTATTCACTGGAAACCCGATTATTTTCGATCAAGATGCGCGGGAACATACACGAGCGTGGTGAGAAATTCAACGCTAATCTACAATTTCTTTCAAAAACCAAAGACCAAAGACCAAAAACCAAAACAATTACAATATCTTTTGCGAAAAAAGCGGAACGCCATTTTTTCGTTCCGCATAAAAATAACCCAAACCAAACAAAAATTCTATTCAACGGTCACGGATTTTGCCAGATTTCGCGGCTGATCCACATCGCAGCCGCGCCGGACGGCGATGTTATATGCCAGCAATTGCAATGGAACGACCGATAAAATCGGCGACAGAAGATCGGAAACCCGTGGAATTTCGACGACGAAGTCCGAGACGATCGAACTCATTTTGTCGCCTTCGGTCAAAATCGAGAAAATAATTCCGTCGCGCGATTTGACCTCGACAATGTTCGAGTGCGTTTTTTCGTAGCGCAGTTCGCTGCCTTCGTTACCTTCTTCGCGGGTGTTGATAATGACGACGGGAAGTTTTTCGTCAATCAGCGCGTTCGGTCCGTGTTTCATCTCGCCTGCCGGATAGCCTTCGGCGTGAATGTAGGAAATTTCCTTGAGCTTTAACGCGCCTTCGAGAGCGACCGGAAAATTAATGCCGCGTCCGAGGTATAGAAAATCCTGCGAACGGAAAAACTCCCGCGAAAGTTCTTCGATCGTGTCGGCATCGCTCAGGATCTCTTCGATCTTCATCGGCAGTTCGATCAATTCCTGCGCGTGTTTTTTGACTTGGTCCTCGCTCAATTTTCCGCGCAGTTCGCCCAAATAAAGGGCGAAAATATAAAGCGCGATGATCTGCGACGTAAACGCTTTGGTCGAAGCAACGCTGATCTCGGGTCCGGCGTGCGTCAAAATTGTGCCGTCGGCTTCGCGTGTGATCATCGAGCCTTGTACGTTGCAAATTGCCATGACTTTACAGCCCGCTCGTTTCGCTTCGCGCATCGCGGCGATCGTGTCGGCGGTTTCGCCTGACTGCGAAATAACGATCAGCAGATCGGATTCGTCCAAAACCGGATTGCGGTAACGAAATTCTGAGGCGTAATCAACCTCGACGGGAACGCGCGCGAGTTCTTCGATCATATACTTCGCAGCGGTTCCGGCGTGCCAGCTCGTTCCGCAAGCGGCGATCTTGATCGAACGCAGATTGCGAAAATCTTCTTCGGCGATGTTCATTGCGTCAAGATAAACCTTACCCGTATCGAGCGAGACGCGACCGCGCACGGTGTCGCGCACCGCTCGCGGCTGTTCGTAGATTTCCTTGAGCAGAAAATGTTTAAAACCGCCTTTTTCCGCCATGATCGGGTCCCAGGTGATGCGCTGTTGTTTCGGTTCGACGACGTTGCCGTCAAAATCCGTGACGCGCACCGAATCTTTTGTGAGAATCGCGATTTCCTTTTCGCCCAAGTAGAAAACGTCGCGCGTATGCTGCAAAATCGCGGGAATGTCGCTGGCGACAAAAAATTCGCCGTCGCCGAGACCGATGACGACCGGCGGACCTTCGCGCACCGCGATGATCTTGTCGGCTTCGTCAGCCGAGATGATCGAAAGCGCGAAGATTCCCTTTAGTTGCTGAACCGATTTGCGCACCGATTCTTCAAACGACAAGCCTTCTTTCTGATGTTCCTCGATCAGATGCGCGACGATCTCGGTATCGGTTTCGGTTTTGAATTCGTGCCCTTTCGCTTTCAGCATTTCCTTCAAGGTCAGGTAATTTTCGATGATGCCGTTGTGGACGACGACGATGCGCCCCGTGCAATCACGATGCGGATGCGCATTTTCTTCGGTCGGTCGCCCGTGCGTCGCCCAGCGCGTATGCCCGATGCCGTAATTTCCGTCCAAAGGATTGAGGCGAATCGCTTCTTCGAGATTGCGAAGTTTTCCTTCGGCACGGCGCAGCGAAAGATGATGATTTTCATCCACGACCGCGATCCCCGCCGAATCATATCCGCGATATTCGAGTTTCCGTAAGCCGTCGATAATGAGCGGCACAACTTGTTTATTTCCAACGTATCCAACAATTCCACACATAATTTTTAATCAATAAAGATAGGATTTTGTAATT
>JANLTD010000535.1:0-2107 GCA_031362765.1 Acidobacteriota bacterium
GCGATGCCCGGCAAACTCGTCCGCATTTTGACGCAAATCGGCGCGGAGATCAAACAAGGCGAAAGTGTTCTGGTCGTTGAAGCAATGAAAATGCAAAACGAAATGAAAGCTCCCAAAGATGGAATTGTCAAAGAAATTCGCTTTGACGAAGGGGCGACCGTCAACGCCGGCGATGTATTGGCGATTATTGATTAATATTATGAACAAATATCTTTTGACTTTATGGCTTTTATTGATTTTAGCGGGATCGGCGCAAGGCAAAATCACGCGTTATCTGAGCGGAAACAGCGCCAATGTTCAACCACTGCTAACGAGTCCGGTTTTGAATCTGGGCGGCGGCGGAACTGATGTTGATCCGGCGATCCAATGGATGATTGACAAGGCTCGAGGTTGTACGAACTGCGCTGCAAAAGTTGATGTCGTTGTGCTTCGCGTCACTGGTTCAAACGGCTACAACGCCTCGATTCTGGCGATGAACGGCGTTGATTCGGTCGAGTCGATCGTGATCACCAAACGCAGCGATGCCTCCAACGCCGCTCTCACGACAACCATCAAGAATGCCGAGGTCATATTTTTCGCCGGCGGCGACCAATGTGATTATGTAACAATTTTCAAAGGCACGCCGATCGAAACATCGGTCGAGTTCGTTTATGCAAAAGGCGGTGCGGTCGGCGGGACGAGCGCCGGACTGGCGATCCAGGGCGAATATACTTACGACGCCTGCCAGACAAGCGCAATTTCGAGCGATGCGCTCGCAAATCCGTTTCATTCATCAATCACTTTTAACTACAATTTTTTCAATTGGAACGATATGCAGACCGTCATCACTGATTCTCATTTCCAGCAACGCGACCGAATGGGACGATTGATGGCTTTTCTGGCAAGGCAAATCCGGGATGGAAAAACAACGACAGCGTGGGGGGCGGCGCTCAATGAAGTGACCAGCGTCGTCGTTGACCAAAACGGTCTGGCGACGGTGATGGGCAGCGGGAACGCGTATTTCGTGTTTGCCGATCACACTCCCGAACTCTGTGAACCGAATCAGCCTTTGACCTTTTCAAATTATAAGATATGGAAGGTTTCGCCCAATCAAACCTTTAATTTGCGTAATCGTCCGACGACAGGATTCTACCAAATCAGCGTTTTGAACGGACAAATTAGTGCAAATCCATATTAAAGTTTTTCACCCGGACAGGAAGATTAAGCTTCGGTTTGCGGAACACGCAATTTGTAATCCCGGATTGCTTTTGCGTAATTCAAAATCACTTTCAAAATCAGCTAAAAGCTATCAACTGATAGCTTTTAGCTGATCCCATCGGATCTCGTTCATTTTTTCACTCATCATTTCCGAGTTTCTCGCTGACCAGATTTATCAACCCTTCCGAGGCATTTTTTAAGCCCGAGTTTTTTTCAGTCAACCATTGTTCGTCAACCGTTTCGTGCACGCGTTCGACTGCTAAAGCGCGGCGCGTTTCGGTAGGTGCGGTGCCGCCGTAGATTGTCCGGATGGCGACAAAATTTTCGGGCGAAAGCGTTTTTATAAGTTCCGCCGCGCTCATCGAAATTTCGCGTCCGAGAATTTCCTTCGACGCATTTTGCAAGATCTCGTGGGTAATTTCGCGGCCGTCTGCAATCGCTTTCTTAACGCAGGTTCCGACAATTTTATGCGCAATTCCGAACGGCAGATTTTCACGCCGGACGATCGTATCAGCCAATTCCGTGACGGTAATAAAATTTTCACCCGCACGTTTCTTGAGTGTGTCGAGATTAAAAGTTGCGGCTTTGAGCGTTGCGCCAAATAGCGAAACAGCACGGTTGGCATCGCGCATCGCGCTGTAGATCAGCGGCTGCAGATCGTCCTCAACATCGTTAATGTCACCAAACGGCGTATTGTGAACCGCCGTCATCACGCCCAAAGATTGCCCAAGAGCCTTGCTTCCAATCGCCCGAATATGTTCGAGCGCGACCGGATTTCGTTTTTGCGGCATGATCGAAGAACCCTGTACAAATCCATCGGGCAGACGAATGACATTAAATTCCATCATCGCCATTAGAAGAAATTCCTGCGCAAATTTTCCCGTATTGACGAGCAAAGCGGAAGTCGCGC
>JANLTD010000560.1:0-3483 GCA_031362765.1 Acidobacteriota bacterium
GGCCAATTGGAACGTGCTGCAATTGAATTGAGTAAAGTTTGGCGAACCGACAAGTATTTGCGGCATCTCGAAGCGCTTTTAATTGTTGCCGATAAGACAGATGCCTTCTTAATTTCCGGAAAGGGCGATGTGATCGCTTCCGACGACGGGTTGTTATCCGTCGGCTCAGGCAGTATGTATGCGCTTGCCGCTGCTCGCGGACTTCTAAAACACACAAATCTGTCCGCGAGAGAAATTGCTTTGGAGTCTTTGCGAATCGCCAGTGAAATTTGTATCTATACGAATTCTGAGATCTCGGTCGAAGAGATACAATAATTATATGCCTATTCTTTTAAGTGGAGAGATAAAAAAAGTGATTTCACATCCTAAGCTAGATGATCTGACACCTCGTCAGATCGTCGGGGAATTGGATAAATATATCATCGGACAAGACAATGCGAAACGCGCTGTCGCCGTCGCTTTACGAAATCGAATCCGGCGCCAAAAATTACCTCTCGAGATCGCGCAGGACGTATTACCTAAAAATATTTTGATGATCGGCTCGACCGGTGTCGGAAAAACAGAAATTGCCCGGCGGCTCGCAAGATTGGCTAATTCCCCTTTTATTAAAATTGAAGCTTCAAAGTTCACGGAAGTTGGTTACGTCGGCCGCGACGTTGAAAGTATGATTCGGGAACTAACTGAAATTGCCGTTGATATGACGAAACAATCGGCATTTGAAGAGGTCAAACAGCGCGCTGAAGCCAATGTTGAAGAAAAACTCCTTGATCTGTTGTTACCATCAACAAATTCATATTATTCCCAATCGTTTGATAATAAATCAGATGACTTTGAAGAAATTCCGACAAATAGAACAAGAGAGAAATTACGTGAACAATTAAAAAGCGGGGAATTTGATGACCGGCTCGTTGAAATTGAAACACAGGACCGATCGAATGCGATGATAGATTTTGTGGGCGGACAAGGAATGGAGGAGATGGGTGTCAACCTTCGTGATATGTTTGGCAATCTTTTTCCGTCGAAGACTGTCCGCCGCAAAATAAAAATTTCAGAAGCAAAGAACTTTCTTTTACGGGACGAACTGGAAAATCTTGTTGATATGGAGCAAATCACGCGCTCTGCCATCGAAAGAACCCAAACGTCGGGCATTGTTTTTTTGGATGAAATTGATAAAATTGCCGGACGCGAATCAGGAAGCGGCAATCCGGATGTTTCGCGCGAGGGCGTTCAGCGTGATTTACTTCCGATCATCGAAGGAACCACTGTAAATACCCGCTACGGAATGGTCAACACCGAGCATATTTTATTTATTGCCGCCGGAGCTTTCCATGTTTCTAAACCATCTGATTTGATTCCGGAATTACAAGGTCGTTTTCCGATCCGCGTTGGACTGGAATCACTTAAGCTTAATGATTTTAAGCGCATACTCGTCCAGCCTAAAAATTCGCTTATTAAGCAGTATCAGGCGTTATTAAGCACAGAAGGTATTTTACTGGAGTTTACCGATGATGCCGTGTCGGCACTTGCAGAAATGGCGGTCTCCACTAATCGAAATACCGAAGATATAGGTGCCCGCCGGCTTCACACATTGTTAGAAAAACTACTCGAAGAAATCAGCTTTCTTGGTAGTGAAATCGAGAATAAACATCAGATCATTGATGAGACTTATGTCGCCGAAAAACTCGGCGAATTAGTCCTTGACCAGAATCGCAGGCAATACATTCTTTAATTATGCAGACGTTTTCCATTAAGCTTATATTTATTAAGCACAAGTACCGAAAAGCGCTAATTGCGTTCTGTTTTATTGCTTTAGTGCTTTCCGCTTTCGGTTGCGGCAAACGCAAACCGCCGCTTCCCCCGATCGAAAAAGTTGATCAAAAAGTAGAATTGACCGGATTGCAGCGCGGCAATAAAGTATTTCTTTATTGGGATCTATCGCCGCGAAATGCTGCAAATTCCAGTGTCTTAAATATTAGCCGGGCGGACATCTATCGGTTAACCGAAAAGACAAATGCGTCGGCATCACTCTCTGAAGAAGAATTTGCATCTCGAAGCACCTTAATTGCAACGATCCCTGTTACCGATGCTGATTTTAAGTTAAAAAAATTGTCCTACACAGATTCTTTGGATTTTGCAGGTCAGCCTGCACGGATACATTACGCGATCAGGATTGCGAATTCTTCAGGCCAAAAAGCGGGCTTTTCTAACTTTTTTTTGATCGAACCGACGGCGCGGGTTGCTGAGTTTCCCCGAAACGTTTCCGCAAAAGTATCTCCGTCCTCGATATTGATTCAATGGGCTGAGCCTTCCCGAAATATTGACGGGTCTAGTCCGGCAAACGTTTTAGGTTTTAACATTTATCGAATTGAAATTGAAAGTAAGGTTCAAAGACTGTTGAATAATTTGCCCGTTACATCAAATGAATTTACCGATAGATTTTTTGAATTTGATAAAAATTATTCTTATTTCTTGCGGACAGTTTCTTTGGGGTCTGATGGTGAACCGATTGAAAGCTTGGATTCCGACGTAATTAACATCGTACCAAAAGACGTTTTTCCACCATCACCACCGAGCGCTTTAACGATTGCTGCTTCGACAAATACTATTTCAATATTTTTTGCCTCAAATCCTGAAAATGATGTTATTGGATATAAGATCTACCGATCGACTGATAAAAGTCTGGCAAAATCGGATTGGGCATTAATTACGCCTGAAATATTAACCACAAATACTTTTCAGGACTTAAATGTCGAGTCGGGAAAAACGTATTATTATTGTTTAACTGCCGTTGACAAGTTCGGAAATATCAGCGAACTCTCCGATGTTGTCAGCGAAACGGTCCCTTGAATATCATGAAAATCTGTCGTTTTCTATATAACAATAAAACATTTTGGGGTAAATTATCGGATGGATTGGTTTTTCCATTTCTTGATTTTGAACTATCCGAAATCAGCCGAGATTCAATAACTTCCGAGGTTGGGATAGAAACTAAATTCCTAAAGTTTCTGGTACCCGGATCGCCCTCAAAAATAGTCTGTGTTGGGCGAAATTACGCGGAGCACGCCGCCGAACTTGGTCACGAAATTCCAAAATCCCCTTTACTCTTTCTAAAAGCGCCGTCTTCATTGTTATCAGAAAACGATTCAATTATGATTCCTGAACAATCAAATCAGGTTGAACATGAGGGCGAATTGGCGGTTGTTATTGGGAAAAAATGTCAAAAGTTAACTATTCAGGACAACCCATACGATTTTGTATTGGGATACACTTGCTTAAATGATGTGACGGCCCGCGACATACAGAAATCAGATGTTCAATTTACCCGCGCAAAATCATTTGATACATTTTGCCCGATCGGGTCAGTTATCGAAACCGATCTGACAGTTTCGAATCTGCGGGTTCAAACACGGGTCAACGGAGTTGTCAAACAAGACGGAAATACATCACAAATGGTTTTCCCGGTTGATTTTTTGATAAGTTTGA
>JANLTD010000564.1:0-1915 GCA_031362765.1 Acidobacteriota bacterium
TCTTGCGACGGTCGGCGTCTTTCAGTTCATCGACAAGATTCGGAATTGCCAGTTTATTTAATCTGGTTGCCTCCTTTATGTTGCTTTTCGCTCGATACGAATTTGCCATATAATAAATGGTTTCACCGTGATTAGGGCGCAGACTGAGGGCTTTTTGGCAATCTATGATGGCGTTATCATATTGCTTCAAATCATTGTAAGCTCTGCATCTGTTTGTGTATGCCATGGCTTCCTGACTGTCTATTTGGATGGCTTTGGTCGCGGCATTTATGGCATTTTGATGTTGTTGCAGAAAACTGTAATGCCAGCTTAATCCGATATATCTTGAGGCATCATTAGCATCGTCATCATTTCTGAAGTTGATTGCCTTAATCTGACTTTCAACTGCCAGAGTTAAATTCCCACGATAGCTATAGATGTCGGCAAGCGCATCATAATCTAAAGCATATTTGGGCGTTGTATTGAGAGCGACGTCAAAAATCTTACTTGAAAGTTCAAATTCCTTCGCCAACCGATATTGATCGCCGATTTGGAATACGACATATATTTTTGCAACGTCACTTTCTTTTTCTAAAAACCTGGTGTAAGATTCGGCGGCTGTTTTATGCTCATGAAGTTTGGCAAAAGTCCGACCGACCGACCAGTAAGTCCATGAATACTCTTTGTCGGCTTCAAGCGCTTTCAGATATTTTTCCATCGCGCCTTGATAATCTGCCTTGTCAAAAAGAGCATCGCCTTCTTTGACAAAGTTTCTGGCGCGATCAGTCGGGTTTTGAGCAAATAAATTGAATGAGAAAAATAAAACAAAAGCGATCGTTATCAAAATTGTCTGTTTCTTTAATGATGTTTTTACATTTTTGTTCTCCATAATTTTCAGTTATTGAAAAATCCCGTCATCTTTTACCGAGGGAGATTCCGTTGACGGTTTCTTTTGAACCGATTTGGGCGCGACCGGTTTCGTTTCCGGTTTCTTTTGCGGAACGGTTTTTGTTTCAGCGACCGTTCTGTTTGCCGGTTTTGCAACATTAGCAGTAGTAGTATTTCCCGTTGTTGCCGTTTGAGTCGTTTGAGTTTTATTTCCTTCCTGCATTTCGGTCTTATTTCCTTCCTGCATTTCGGTCTTTGTTTCCGGCACTTTGGTCGTCGGATTCATTTTTGTCGAAATCCATTGTCCGACAAAGAACGTTGCGATAATCCCGACTCCGAGAACCCCGACGAGCACTCCGAATAATATGATCGAACTTCGATTCTCAGATTTTTTAGGTGGCGAAAAACCTAACGTTGGCGGTTCAACATACGACAAAGATTTTACCGGAAAGATCTGCGTTGGCGGTGGAAACGGAATACTTTTAACCGTTTCTTCAATAACCGGCGTTTGATTATAATTAGTCGGCGTTTGATTATAATTAAAATGTTGCGTCGGCATTTCCCGAAGATCTTTTTGCTCATTGAGAATTTCCCTGATCATTCGACGCATCTCGCTTGCTGAATGCGGACGACCTTCCTGTTGCAATGTCAGCCCATACATTAAAACTTGCGACAATTTAACTGGTATTTCCGGATTTAGCTGATGCGCAGGAATCAGAGGATCAGGAGTTTCGTTAATTTTAGCTTGAACCCGATTGAGACTTGAAGCAGGTCCAGTATTGGTCAGCAAATTATAAATCGTGGCTGAAAATGAATATAGATCGGTTTGGATTGTCGTGCGACCTCCCCGGATTTGTTCGAGCGGCGCAAAATTAGGCGTAAATCCAACCAAACTCTTGGAACGTGCCAATTCTGAAAGCGGTGTTTGAGTATCTTTCGCCAAACCGAAATCCAGCAAAATAATTTTATCCTCACTATTCAACTTCAGATTTTGCGGTTTTATATCACGATGAATAACCGGCGGATTTTGGACGTGCAGATACTCCAA
>JANLTD010000565.1:0-5386 GCA_031362765.1 Acidobacteriota bacterium
AGCAAATGCTTCGGGATGGATGCATAAGATTTTTCCGGATTTGAAAGATTTTTCGTGGCAAAATGGCTACGGAGCTTTCACGGTCAGTGCATCGCAGATTGAAAAAGTTAAGCAACATATTGCTAATCAGGAGCAACATCATCAAAAACGCTCGTTTAAGGATGAATTTATCATCTTGTTGAAGGCAAACGAAATTGAATTTGATGAAAAATATTTATTTTTGTGAATCTGTCACCCGTTTCACGGGTTTGAAATATTGTTTGCAGTTTCCCCGCGCTGACGCACGGGGCTTTATGCTGTCGCCAACTTCGTTGGCTGAAAACCTTAGTGCGAAAAGAATTTAGAAAACATCAATGAGCGAAATAAAAATAAACGATTTTGTGATCAGATTTGCCAACGTCAACGCGACGGGTTCGGCGAGCGCGAGTCGTGATATGTTAAAATTCAGCAGAGGTAAATAGAGTTATGAGTATTATATTAAAACCTGAAACTGAATCACTTCTGATAAATCGTGCGGCTGCTAAAGGTTATAACATTGACGATTACATCAAAAAACTGGTCGACGACGACTACCGCAAAACACGGACTCTTGACGAAATTTTTGCGCCGCTTCATAAACAAGTTAAAGAATCCGGCATTTCGGATGAAGAGTTGGACGAACTTTTTACCGAAGCAAGGCGCGAGTATTACGTGGAAAAAAAAGCTAAAGAAAATCAGTGAATTCTTTCGATAAAACTTGGGCTGTTTTCGACTGCAATACTTATCTTCAAGCTGTCGTCAGGCGAAACAGTCCGGCAGGCTCTTGTTACAGACTTGCCGAAGACGGAATTATTAAACTTTTTATCAGCAAAGATGCTTTGGCTGAACTAAAGGACGTTCTCAATAGACCGAAAGTAAGAAAGCAGCTTCCCGCTTTGACCGACGAAAGTATTGAAGAATTTTTAACTTCATTAACAAACGTAGCAAAGTTGGTTAGAAAAGTGCCGAAAGTCTTTTCGCTCCCGCGTGATGTTGACGATGAACCATATATAAATTTAGCCGTCGAATGCGAAGCCGATTACATCGTAACCCGCGATAATGATTTGATCTATTTGATGCGCGGCTATGATTTTGAAAGTAAATTATTCAGACAAAAATTCAGACCTTTGAAAGTTGTTCAGCCTTTGGAGTTTTTGCAGATTATCGAAGATAAGATTAAAGAAGAAATAACCTTAAAGCCGTAATTTTAGATAAATGAGCGAAATAAAAATAAACGATTTTGTGATCAGATTTGCCAACGTCAACGGGACGGGTTCGGCGAGTGCGAACGCGCTTTTTACGAAAGCAATCTTCCGGATGGGAATTCCCGTTACGCCGAAAAATATTTTTCCCTCGAATATTCAGGGTTTACCGACTTGGTACGAAGTCCGCGTCAGCGAAAAAGGTTTTTTGGGACGCCGCGAAGGCATTGACTTTATGGTTTGCGTCAATCCGCAAAGTATGCTGAAAGACGTCGCGAGCGTCCGTGCCGGCGGCTATTTTCTTTACGACAGCAGCAAACCGCTGCACGCGCAATACATTCGCGAAGACATCAATTACATCGGCATTCCGCTGATGGAGCTTTCCAATAACGCTTATTCGGATGCGCGTCAGCGTCAGCTTTTCAAAAATATTATCTATATCGGCGCGCTCGCCGCGCTTTTTGACATCGAATTCGGCATTTTGGAATCGCAGTTGGGTGAACAATTCAAAGGCAAGGAAAAGCTCATCGAACCGAATATCAAGGCATTAAAGATGGGCGTGGATTTCGTGCACGAGAATTTTGAATATCCGCTGCCGATCCGCGTTGAAAGACGCGATCTGATCGGCGAACAGATCCTGATCGGCGGCAATACAGCGTGTGCACTTGGCGCGATCTACGGGGGCGCGACGGTCGCCGCGTGGTATCCGATCACGCCTTCGACCTCGGTGGTTGATTATTTTACGAAATACGCAGAAAAACTCCGCGTTGATAAAGAGACGGGTAAAAAGAATTTCGCGATCGTCCAGGCGGAAGACGAACTCGCCGCGATCGGAATGGTTTTGGGCGCCAACTGGAACGGCGCGCGTTCCTTTACCGCGACGAGCGGACCGGGGCTTTCTCTGATGAACGAATTCCTGGGTTTGGCGTATTTCAGCGAAATTCCGACCGTTTTGATCGATGTCCAAAGAACCGGACCTTCGACCGGAATGCCGACGCGCACACAGCAATCCGATATTCTGCTGGCGGCTTATGCTTCGCACGGCGATACGAAACACATTTTGCTTTTCCCCGCCTCGCCGCGCGAATGTTTCCAGATGACCGCCGATTCTTTTGATCTCGCCGAAAAACTGCAAACGCCGGTGATCCTGATGACCGATTTGGATTTGGGAATGAACGATCATATTTCCAAACCGCTGACGTGGGAAGACGATCGTAAATATGATCGCGGTAAGGTTTTAAGTGCCGACGAACTCGAAAAACTGGAAAGATACGGGCGTTACCTGGACACGGACGGCGACGGAATTCCGTATCGGACAATTCCCGCGACGCACGAAACGAGGGGCGCGTTCGTGACCCGCGGCAGTTCGCGCGACGAATACGCGGTTTATACCGAAGAAAGCGCGACCTATCAGCGCAATATGGATCGGCTCGCGAAAAAATTTGAAACGGCAAAAGAATTGGTTCCGGCGCCGAAGTTCTTTCAGGAATCAAATGTTTCCGATTACGGCGTGATCTTTTTCGGAACATCAACCTACGCCGCCAAAGAAGCGGTTGAGCTTTTGAAGGAAGAAGGAATCGAGCTCGATGCGATGCGTCCGAAAGCGTTTCCGTTCGGCAAAGCGTTTGTAGATTTCGTCGCCGCGCACAAAAAGGTTTTCGTGATCGAACAAAACCGCGACGCGCAGTTTAAGAGTCTGATGATGATCGAACTTGGCGTGAATGCCGACAAACTTATTTCGGTCCTGAATTACGACGGCACGCCGATCACCGCCGATTTTATTTTTAATCGGATAAAAGCCGAATTGATGATGAAAGCGTAAAAATGCAACTTACTTTTATTGAAACAAAAACCTTCACACGCAACTTATTCAAAATTTGGGACGAAGATTTGTATTTTGAACTGCAAGATGTGTTGTTGGAAAATCCGAATTTGGGCGATTTAATCCCGCACGGCGAAGGTTTGCGGAAAATTCGTTGGAAAGCCGAAGGGCGCGGCAAACGTGGTGGTGTGAGAGTTATTTATTTTTGGGCGATCAGACGTGATATTATTCTGTTTTTGGATGTTTATCCGAAAAATGTTAAATCTGATTTGACCAGAGATGAGCTAAAATCTTTGGCGGCAATCAGACGCGAAGAAATTGGAGAGTAAAAAATGAGTCAGAAAGTTTTCGACAGTTTATCCCAAAGCCTTAAAGAAGCAGGCGCGATTTTACGCGGCGAAACCGATGATTATCGGGAATTTACAAAAGAAGATGGGCCGCAAAAAAATCAGTCAAACGCGCTGGCAGTTTGCTTTAAAAGCGACGATAAAGACCTTTTGATAATCGGTAAAATCTACAATGTAAAAATTCTGAACGGCAAACGAATTGCCGTAACGGACGAAGCCAGAGAAACCGTAATTTGTCCGATAGAGGATTTTTTAATAGTCGAATTTCAACCGAACATCGAAAAGAAATTACGAGATTTAGTCGCGGTTTAATTTTTTCGGGCAAGCAAAGCAATAGTTATGAATTATCCCGACATAATTACAATCGAACCGAGAAGACGCGGCGGCAACCCGTGTATTCGCGGAATGCGGATGACCGTTTATGACGTGCTTGAATATCTGGCTTCGGGGATGACGACACAAGAAATCTTAGACGATTTTCCGTATCTGACGCACGATGCCATTATGGTTTGTTTAGCTTACGCCCGGATTCGAATTCGGGCATCTTGACTCTCTTTTAATCAAGCGCGGTTACAATAAAGAAGTTATTCGGCACAAACGCGGAAAAACCCGTTTCGGTGCTGAATTACGACGGCACACCGATTACTGCCGATAATATTTTGAATCAGATTAAAGCGAATTTGTCGGGCTTTAACGCTTAATAAGACAAGGTGAGTTTTATGTTATAATTCTGCCGATGATAATTAGCCAAATCATCTGGAAAGACCAGTTCGTCGAGAAGTTAGAAACGAAACACGGCGTATCGGTCGAAGAAGCTGAAGATGTTCTCGGCTCAAAACCGCACATCAGAAAAGTCGGCAAAGGCAATGTCAAAGGCGAAAACGTCTATGCCGCGTTTGGGCAAACCGTTGGCGGACGTTATTTGATAATCTTCTATATCCGAAAGTTGACAGGCGCAATTTTGCCAATTTCAGCCCGCGATATGGATGACGGCGAAAGAAAATACTATGGGAAACAAAAATAAATTAAAAGACCCTTTACCCGATTCATTTGCGACGGACGAAGAAGCCGGAGAATTTTGGGACACTCACAGTACGACGGATTACATTGAATATTTAGAGGCTGTGGACGATGTAATCGAAATTAAAAATCGGGTTTTCGAGGTGCAGGTTGCCGAAGATGTCTTTCGGAAACTTCGACAAGAAGCCGAAACATTGCATCAATCAGTGCCGAAAGTGGTTGACCAAATTTTGCGAAAAGAACTGACTTTAGCTTGACGAGGATTAAATTATGAATTATCACGACATAATTACAATCGAACCGGGCAAACGCGGCGGCAAACCGTGGATTCGCGGAATGCGGATCACTGTTTATGATGTGCTTGAATATCTGGCTTCGGGAATGACGACACAGGAAATTTTAGACGATTTTCCGTACCTGACGCACGATGACATTATCGCGTGTTTAGCATTTGCCGCTGACCGTGAGAAAAATCTGTTGGTGGTGCAGCCGTGAGCGTCAAATTGCTCTTTGATTATTGCTAAATCTGTTCGCCGGAGCAATTTGGTCAATCGGCCGCCAGCTTTCGGTGTAATTGAAAAAACGTGTAAGTACAAGAGAAAACAGACACCTAAATCGATCTAAAATATGTCATATTTACGTTCAAAATTTCGCCATCCGAATTTGCCCAAAAACGATTTGGGCTACACGGTTGATTATTACGAAGGCTCGCTTTCGACGCTTTGCGCCGGTTGCGGTCACGATTCGATCTCGGCTGCCATTGCCGAGGCTTGTTTCGAACTGAACATCGAACCGCACAGAGTTGCCAAACTTTCGGGCATCGGCTGTTCGTCGAAAACGCCCGCCTATTTTCTAAACAATTCGCACGGTTTCAATTCGGTTCACGGACGAATGCCGTCGGTTGCGACGGGTGCAAACCTTGCTAATCGCGATCTGATCTATTTGGGCGTTTCGGGCGACGGCGACACGGCTTCGAT
>JANLTD010000568.1:0-7578 GCA_031362765.1 Acidobacteriota bacterium
CATTTTCGTCCGAAAAATCACACAAGAGCTGCATTCCGAGACAAATGCCCAAAACCGGTTGCGTTAAGGCGCTGATAATTTTATCCAGATTCCGCTTTTTCAAATAATTCATTGCCGTCGAGGCCTCGCCGACACCGGGAAAGAGCACTTTATCGGCTGATTTCAGAATCTCGGCGTCGTCCGTCAAAATAGGCGTGATGTCCAGGCGATTGAGCGCGTTTTTGACCGATTCGATGTTTCCGGCGTTGTATTTGACGATCGCTATTTTCATAAAATCCCTTTCGTGCTTGGCAGGGCGTGGTTCGAAATATCGCGCCTGACCGCCATTTTTACGGCTTTCGCAAAGGCCTTGAAGATCGCTTCGATCTTGTGATGTTCGTTGGTGCCCGTCGCTTGAATATTCAAATTGCAAAGGGCTTTGTCCGAAAACGACTTGAAGAAGTGAAAAAACATCTCGGTCGGCATTTTGCCGATCATTTCGCGCGTGAATTCAGCCTCCCAGACGATCCAGTTGCGCCCGCCGAAATCAATCGCGACCTGCGCGAGGCAATCGTCCATCGGCAAACAAAATCCGTAACGCTCCATCCCGCGTTTGTCTTTGAGCGCGAGCGAAAACGCTTCGCCGAGCGCGATTGCGGTGTCTTCGATCGTGTGATGTTCGTCAACTTCCAGATCACCTTTGGCTTTGATCTTCAAATCAAGATTTCCGTGTTTTGAAAGCTGTTCGAGCATATGGTCAAAGAATAAAATTCCCGTCGAAATTTCCGATCTGCCCGTGCCGTCCAGATTCAGTTCAACTGAAATATCGGTTTCTTTCGTCGTTCGGCGATGCGAAATAATGCGTTGCGGAAGACGCAGAAATTCGTAAATTTCCTGCCAGTTTTCTGCCAAGAAAACAACTTCTTTTTCCCCCGGATCGAAGTTCGGGTTTTTGATAAAGATCGCTTTTGCTCCCAGATTTTTTGCCAACTGCACATCGGTTTCGCGATCGCCGATGACAAACGAATTTGCCAGATCGTATCCTTCCGAAAAGTATTTTGTGAGCATTCCGATCTCGGGCTTGCGCGTAGGTTTGTTCTCGATTGTAAACGAGCGGTCAATGCACACTTCCGCGAAAACAATTCCTTCGTCTTCAAGGATTTGCATCAATAGCGCGTGAACCGCCAGAAACTCTGCTTCGGGAAATGCCGGCGTTCCGAGGCCGTCTTGATTCGTGACCATTACGAGTTCAAATCCGAGTTCGCTTGCGATTTTGCCGAGAAATTTGAGAACCTGCGGCAAAAATTTCAGCTTTTCAAAAGCATCAACCTGAAAATCCGGCGGCTCGCAGATCAAAGTTCCGTCGCGGTCAATAAATAAGACTTTTTTCATATTTTTAGTTTTCGCCACAAAGAAGCAAAGAGCACAAAGTTTTTAAAGTTTTTTGATTCTTTGTGTCTTTGTGGTGAATATTTCCAACGCTTCTATCAGTTTCTTGTTTTCCTCAGCCGTTCCGATCGTGATTCGCAAACAGCCTTCGCAAAGCTCGACCGAATTTCGGTTTCGCACGACGATTTTTTTATCGAGAAGAAATTTATAGATCTTTTCAGCATCAATCGTTTTGACCAAAACAAAATTCGCGTCGGTCGGATAAATTTTTGTCACGAATGAAAATTCGTGTAAGTTTTTAATCAGCTTTTCGCGTTCAATGATGATTTCGGCGATTGTTTTTTCAACCTTTTCGCGGTTTTCAAGCGCGTCCAGAATCGCTTCCTGCGCGATTTGCGAAACGTTATACGGCGGTTTTACTTTATTGAAAAGTTCGACCGTTTCTTCGTTTGCAAAAGCCAGACCGACGCGCAAACCCGCCAAACCCCAAGCCTTTGAAAAGGTTTGCAGGACGACCAGATTCCGAAAACTATTTATTTCGTCAAGCAAAGATCTTTCATTTGAAAAATGAACATAGGCTTCGTCAACAACAAGTATTCCGCCAAAAGTTTTCGCCAATTTCAGAATCTCTTCGCGCCCGAAACTGTTTCCGGTCGGATTATTCGGCGAACAAACGAAAAGCAGTTTTGTGTTCGCGTCAATCGCATTTTCGATCGCCGGAAGATCGAGCCGGAAATCCGCCGTCAGATTGACGCGTTTGATCGAAACGTCGTTGATCTCTGCCGAAACTTCATACATTCCGTAAGTCGGCGGGCAAATCAGAATATTGTCTTTTTGGGGTTCGCAAAAGATGCGAAACAGTAGATCAATCGCTTCGTCCGAACCGTTGCCGACAAAGATCTCGGACGGTTTTACATTTTGAATTTCCGCGATTTTCCCCTTGATCTTTGATTGCAGCGGGTCAGGATAGCGATTGTAATCTACCGCTAGCGGCGAACCGAAACTGTTTTCGTTGGCATCGAGAAAGATCTGCGCCGCGCCGCTGAATTCCTTTCGTGCCGAAGAATACGGTGTCAGGCGTTTAATGTTTTCGCGAACCAGATTTTGCAAATTCATAAAAATTAATGGGACGCGGATTTTTGCCGATCTATTTTTTTAGATTTATCAGCTAAACCGGCGTTTATCCGCGTTCGATTGCCTCCAACCGGACTGAGATCGCATTTTTGTGTGCCTGCAATTCTTCGGCTTCAGCCATTAATTCGACCGCGCTTCCGAGGTTTTTAATTCCGGCGGCGGTTAGTTTCTGAAACGTCATCTTTCTGACGAATGAATCAAGCGACACGCCGCTGTAGCTTCGCGCGGAACCGCCCGTCGGCAGCGTGTGATTCGTTCCCGAAGCATAATCGCCCGCCGATTCGCATGAGTAATTTCCGATAAAAACCGAGCCCGCGTTTGTGATCTTTTCAGCAACTTCGTCCGCATTTTCAACCGCTAAGATCAGATGTTCGGCGGCGTATTCATTAAGGAGTTCAATTGCCGTTTCGGTGTTTTCAACCAAAATCGCTTTTGAATTTTCAATCGCTTTAACGGCAATCGCTTGACGCGGCAGAACTTCGAGTTGTTTTTCGAGTTCAATTAAAGTTTCTTCGATGACTTTTTCGCTCGTCGTCACAAGCAAAACCTGACTGTCAATGCCGTGTTCGGCTTGTGACAATAAATCGGCGGCGACAAACGCCGGAACGCTGGATTCATCAGCCAAAACCGCAACTTCCGAAGGTCCGGCCGGCATATCAATAGCGACCCCGAATTTGGTGATTTGCTGTTTGGCTTCGGTGACATACTGATTTCCCGGACCGAAAATTTTATAAACCTTCGGAACGGTTTTCGTCCCAAATCCAAGCGCGCCGATCGCCTGCGCGCCGCCGATCTTAAAAACCTTTGTCGCACCGCAAAGTTTTGCGGCGTATAAGGTTACGTGATTTACTTTACCGTTTGCAGCCGGCGGCGAACAGATGATGATTTCACGACAGCCCGCAATGCGTGCCGGAATCGCAAGCATCAAAACGGTCGAGAAAAGCGGCGCGGTCCCGGCCGGAACATACAGTCCGACTTTTTCGATCGCCACCGATTTGCGCCAACAGAAAACGCCTGTCGTCGTTTCGATGACTTGCGGTTTTTCAGTTTGCGCGGCGTGAAATTTTTCGATATTTGCGTTGGCAAGACTTATCGCGGCTTTCAGTTCGGGTGAAACTTGCGCTTCGGCCTCGGCAAATTCCGCTTCCGTCACCAAAAATTCGTCAAGTTCGACCTTATCGAAAAAACGGGCGCAATATTTCAACGCTTCGTCGCCGTTTTTGCGAACGTCTTCGAGAATGTTGGCAACGCCCCGTTCAAGGAATTTCGCGTCAATCGAAGGACGCATTAAAAGCGCGTTCCAGGTTTCTTTTTCAGGATAATTTATAATCTGCATAAATCTCTTAACTTATCATCTGATCGATCGAAAGCACCAGAATTCCTTCGGCACCTTCATTTTTCAAAATTTCAACCGACTCCCAAAACTCATTTTCAGTGATCACCGAATGCACCGAACTCCAACCGCTTGCGGCGAGCGGCAAAACCGTCGGGCTTTTTATGCCGGGCAATAATTCAATGATCTTTCCGAGTTTTTCGTTCGGCGCGTTGAGCAAAATATATTTGTTCTGACGCGCAGCTTTGACGGCTTTCAGGCGAAAGAGAAGTTTATTCAGGATGGTCTGCAAACCGTCGTCGAGATTCGGTCGGGAAACAAGCACGGCTTCGGAATTCATAACGGTTTCGACCTCTCGCAAGCCGTTTGAAAAAAGCGTGCTTGCGGAGCTGACGAGGTCGCAAACCGCATCTGCCAGCCCGATCGAAGGCGCGATCTCAACCGAACCGCTGATCGTGTGAATCTCCGCATTTACGGCGTGACGCTCAAAAAACTCGAGTAATATGTTCGGGTAGCTGGTCGCGACGCGTTTTCCTTCAAGATCTTTGAGCGACCGATACGCGAATTCTTTCGGGACGGCGAGCGACAGGCGGCATTGGCCGAAGTCTAATTTTTCGATCATCCCGACCGCTTTTTGGTTTTCCAACAAAACATTTTCGCCGACAATACCAATGTCGGCAACGCCGTCAGCGACATATTCGGGAATGTCGTCGTCGCGCAGGAAATAAATCTCAAGCGGGAAATTTTCGGTTTCGGTGCGGAGCTTGCCGAGTCCGCTGCTGAAGCGGATGCCGCATTTCCTGAGCAGATTCATCGAATCCTCGCTCAGGCGACCGCTCTTTTGTAATGCTATTTTTAATTTTTGATCGTTCATTTGTAAAAAGACAAAACTGCGCCTTGAAACTTTTCCAAGTTCGCGCTTTTGATATAAAACTAATTTTTCGGATTTAGAAAAAAGGAATTATTCCGCGCGATGATGAAAATGCGCGTGATGGCTGAGATGGTCGACTGGGTTGTTGAAAAACTTCATTGTTTTTATAAAAATCACATATTGAAAAGAAATTTGCAAGCGGCGCAGCCAAACAACGGAACGTTTTTTCCGTTGTTATGCGTTTCTCAGTGAGAGCGGCGGCGGCGAATGCGATTCGTTAGCCAAATAACTATCAGATTGATACTGCCTGCGGCAATTCCTTACTATTTATGACAGCCACTATTTCGCCCGTAAATTTGCACTTTTTTTCGGTTTCGTGAACAATTGTCATTGTGCCTGAAAACAACGAAGAAATTATAGATGAATTTGGAAAACGCATTCAACGCTGCTACGGCTGTTTTATCGCCTATCATATGAAAGATATGTATTTGGGCGAAGATGTGACTTTTTTTTGTGATTATTGCAAAGACGATTCGATGTTTCATTTTGAAGAATTTTCCAAACTTCTCGACATCTCAAAATTGAAAGAAGTTGCGGACGATCATCATCACTGATGAAAAAAATAACGCTTTATATCAAAAATCCGTACGAGCGCGAAACGCTTGTGCTCGAAGATGAAGTTACGATCGGGCGAACCGACTCGTCGCAGGTTGTTTTGAGCGATACCGGACTTTCGCGCAAAAATACGACCTTTTTCCGCGACGGCGATGCTTGTTTTGTCGTTGACGAAAATTCGCTGAACGGAACTTTTGTGAACGGCGAAAAGATTTCGGGTGCGCCGCAGAGAGTTTTTGATGGCGATGTGATCACACTTGGAACTGAAACGCAGATTGCGGTTGAAATGCGAAGCAGCGACGCGGCGACCTTGGGACGCGGCGACGCGGTGAAAGAAGACCCGAAACCCAAAGACCAAAAATCAAAAACCAAAAAACCAAAAACCAAAAGCCAAAAACCAAAAACCAATCAGCCGCCTGTCATTTTGCTGGTCGCCGGCGGTTCAGCGGTTGTTATTCTGGTGCTCGGTGTGATTGCTTTGATCGTCGCGAATAGCCTTGGCATTGACAACAAAAACGCCGCGCCGACTCCGCAGTCCATCAAATCGGGGTTGTTGATTCCGGTGCGCGTGATTGACCCGCTCGGCGGCGAAGACCCGGACGATATAAATGATCTGATTTCTTCATGGGAAGTTCAGGAAGAACCGCTCAAGGCTGAAAACATTGAGGAAATAAAAACCGTCACCGCAAGCAAGGAAACGCCGAATGTTCCGAAAGACTTAGAGGTAACGAAAGCGTTTTGGCAGGCGCAGACGGTTAAAGCAGAAACCCGCCCCGGCTCGAACGAACCGCTCAGGGTACTTCTGGGCTCGGGAATCACAAAACAGCGGGCGAAGCTCAAGGAAATGGTTGAGAGCAAGGTTTACAAACAGCCTTTGGATTTCGCCGATCTGGCCGAAATGCACTTTAACGGCGCTCTGGTTGAATTGCCGTTAGCAACCGAAACTTACGTTTTGGATGTCGGTGGAAGCGCATCCCGCGACGAATTTACCTCATTTGAATTCGGCGCGGGCGGCGCACAGGTAATTGAAAAAATTACACCGGGAACACCAAAATATCAGATCTTGAAACGGCTCGCCGACAACTTTTACGGACAGAAATACGACCTCGAAAATGGCAGCGACCGTAAGAATATGAGAATGCGCTTGCTGCGGATGTATAACCCGAACTCAAGAAAATTGTTGGAAGAATTGTGCAGAGCATACTTTGAAAGATTCAAAGTGCCGTTGAAGATAACCAGTCTGGTACGGACGCTCGATTATCAAATCCTTCTGGGGAAAACAAATAAATGGGCCGCTAAAGTCAGCTCAGCAAACCTCTACTCGCCGCACACTTCGGGTTGTGCGTTCGATGTGGGGCACGCTTCTTTAAGCAATGAGGGACAAAATTTTCTGATGGTGAAACTTGACGAATGGAATGATGCCCAAAAAGGCGACGCGATCATTGAAAGCAGAAACTGTTTTCATGCTTTTATTTATTATGACGGAAGTCCGGCGGGACAAAAATCGTCGCAGCAGCAGCCAACAAAGCAGCCGAAAACCAAGCCACCGGCCACGCCTAAGAAGTGATGAGTTTCGAAATAAGTCCGAAACTTTGAAAATCGGGGAATGTGAGCTGCAAAAATTAATTTTCGATTTTGGTGTCGAATTTCACTTTTTCCACCTATTTTCACTTTTCAAGTTTTTCGCCTAAACTTAAATTTATGGCGGAAAGCGAATCACCAAATCAAAAAAAGAAAACTTTCACCGGACTTGCCAAAAGATTGACCAGACTTTCGAGCGAACAAAAACGCGCTGCACTCGAAGCAAGCGCGAGCCTCGCCGGTGTTTCGCTGCGTGTCAGCCGCGAATTTGTCGAAGCCGTGCCGAAAGCGGCAAAGATTCTTTCGGCCGACGATCTGCGCAGTTGGGCGGAACTCGGACGGCGGCTCGCGATGGGCAGTGCCGATCAGGGCGCGAAATTTTTTACGGATGGCGTCAGCGGTTTGAAATTCGTTCCCGAAAAAGCGCGTCCACTTGTTTTTCAGATCTGTTCGCGCCAACTTGTTCTTTCGAGTTCGATCGCGTTGGAAACTTTTGAACTTATTCCGCGTCTCGCGAAAGAGATAAACGATGATGAACTTTTGAACGATTTCCTGAAATTGGCAAGCGAGATCGCCAATCGTTCTGCCAAGCACAGTTCGGATTTTTTGCATAAAACTCCGGCGGTTTGGGTTGAGTTGAAAAGATTCGATAAAGATGCGACAAACTTAAGTTTGT
>JANLTD010000602.1:0-7884 GCA_031362765.1 Acidobacteriota bacterium
GTTTTATGGCGGATGTCTGCGAAACGGGCGCGAACGGCGATTTTGTCATTGAAAAACTGACCGAAACGCGCATCGCCGTTAATGAAACAACCGAAACGCTCGAACCGATAAATAAAATCAACGCCCTCCAAACGAGTTTGCGCCGTCATTCAATCGCACTTGTCGGCGGTGCTGTATTGGTTCTCGGCTTAGGAATTTTTCTGGTTTATTCGTTTCGGAATTCGTCCATTCAGAAAAACCTGACGCCGACCAACGCGCCGCGCACGATTGCCGTTTTGCCCCTGAAAAATTTAAGCGGTGTAAATGAAACGGACGAATCTTTAAGTATCGGTTTGACCGATGCGTTGATTACGAAATTGGGAAACATTCGCGGGCTTGCCGTCAGACCGACGAGCGCGGTTTTGTCATTCGCAAAAAGTTCTGAAACGCCGCAAACGGTTGGCGAAAAATTAAGCGTCGAAGCGGTTTTAGACGGCAAGATTCAGCGTGAAAACGGGCGCATTCGCATTTCCGTCCAACTCGTCAAAACGGCAGATGGAGCGGTACTTTGGGCGGAGAATTTTGACGAAAAAGACGCGGATTTGTTCAAGATTCAGGATTCAATTTCGGCGCGAATTGCCGACGCTTTGCGGCTCAAAGTAAGCGATGCCGAGCGTGAACAATTAACAAGGCGCCAAACCGAAGATTTCGAGGCTTACAAACTTTTCTTGCGCGGGCGGCACGCCTGGAACAAACGAACAAAAGACGGTTTGCAAAGCAGTATCCTGCTTTTCCGGCAAGCAATTGACCGCGACCCGACTTTCGCGCTCGCCTTTGCCGGACTCGCTGATTCTTATGCGCTTTTGAGTGAATATAATGTTGCGCTGCCGTCTGAAACTTTTCCGAAAGCCAAAGCTGCCGCCAATCGCGCTTTGGAAATTAACTCAGGTTTAGCCGAAGCACATACAACGCTCGCCTATGTGCTGGCAAGTTACGATTGGAATTTTGCCGAAGCCGAGCGTGAATACCTTCGCGCCATTGAACTTAATCCGAATTACGCAACTGCCCGTCAATGGTATGGCGAACTTTTGATGGGTTTGAAAAGATTTGACGAAGCCGACCGCGAATATAAGCGCGCCGCCGAACTCGACCCGTTTTCGCCGATTATTCAATGCGATTTTGGATTGCTGGCTTATTACCGGCGCGACTTTGACGCGGCAATTGTGCAGAATCAAAAAACAATTCAGAACTTCCCGAATTTCCCGGTCGCTCATCTGCAAATGACATTGGTTTATGAACGGCAAGGAAAATTTGATGAAGCGGTTGACGCAACGATTAAATTTTTGCGTTTATCGGGCATTGATGAAAAAACCACAACGGCGATGCGCGAAGTATATAAACAACAAGGCTATCAAGGTTTTCTGCAAACACTTCTCGCCGGAGCTAATGCCGAAGCACAAAAAGGTTATCTGCCGGCCTTTGTTCAAGCGTTTTATTACGCCCGTCTCGGTGACCGGGAAAACACAATAATCTGGGCTGAAAAAGCCTATAACGAGCGTCATCGCTAAGTTGCTTTCATCGAAGCAGACCCGGATTTTGACTTTTTGCGCGATGATCCGCGTTTTCAAGATTTAATTAAACGGATCGGATTGAAAATCTAACGAATCGGTTCGCGCAAGATAATTTCGGCGGTCGTCCGCGCAATTTCCGCCGCGTGCGGGTTTGACTCTTTAAGCTGCGCGACTTGCCGCAGAGCCTCGCCGGTGCGCGAGAGCAGCCGCACGAGATCGCCTTCTTCGGCTTTGGTGCGAAAGACCAATTCTTGCCAGTCCATCCCACCCGCCCAGTTTTCCGCTGCGGCCGCCGCCGAAAGATTTATTTCTTCGGCCGGTGTCACACCGAGTTTCCATTCAACGCCCGAAACCTCGAAAATGATGTCTTCAAATTCGGTGATGACTTCCAGAATTCGGTCCGAAAGATAAAGCTCGCCGAAATTCCGGTCCGGATCCGCCGCCAGCGATGCCATCAGAGCGGCGACGTGTTTTGGTTCGAGTTTGTCAAAAAGCTCGCGGCTGAGGGCTTCGCCGACGAGCAGCGGCCGGTCAACGCGCAGATCAGCGAGCCATTTGCCGCGCTCCGTCACCTTTTCCGCCCCGAAATCGAGATAGCCGAAATGATGCAAAACCTGCGCGCGATGCTCGAACGGCAGCCAAACTTCGTTTCGTAGAAATTCGATGTCGCGCGAGGTTCGGTCAAGAAATTCGACATCGTCCCAGGTTTCCCACAAAAGTTGATGCGCCCGCCGATTTGCGTCTTCGCTCAATTTCGCGGGCAGAAGTTTTTCGATCTGCTGACCGATAATTTCAATCGCTTCGTCTGAATCGGTATTTTGCAAAGCAGCCTTCGGTTCATCGAGCGCGGGATTTCGGCCTTCGTGAATATCGTCAAACGCTTCGTCCAATGACTTTTCTTCGAGCCTGTAAGTTTTCTCAAAAACGCGTCCGATGTGCGGCAGCGAAAGCGTCGCGCCCTGTCCGTCGTCGCGCATCGCCATCACTTTGTCGCCGAAAACATTGAGAACTAAAAAGTAACGCTTCGAGTTGCGGCTTTTTGTCACTACTCTGCCAATTTGAATATTTTCACGAAGCCATCTGACGCGGGCTTCGGCGCGGGTGTTCGGCAACTTCGATTGCAAACGAAGCCGCGCATTCGTCAAACGCTCGAAACCGCGTGCCGATTGAACAGTCAAACCGAATTCATTGCCTTCAAGTTTCTTCTGCAATTCCATTTCGCGTTTCAGCGTCTGTTTTTCAAGTCCGGCGATCTGATGCGCAGTTTCGCGAAACGCAAAACTTTTCTCGGCGATCTCGCGCACCTGCGCGAAGTTGCCGAACGCGTCGAGCAGATTTAAGAGCGAAGTATAAGTTGCCCGGAATTGACTGTTAAGCGGGTCGGGCGGAGATTTCAAAAGTTCGGCGATCTTCGGCGGATTTTGAAAATTGCTCGGCGCCAGCACGACGAAACCGACGTTGTCTTTGCCGCGTCTGCCGGCTCGGCCGGTCATTTGCTGGACTTCTGACGCCTTCAACGAACGCCAGCCGTCGTTTCCGCGTGCGTCGGCGTTTGAAATAACGACGGTGCGCGCCGGAAAATCAACGCCCGCCGCAACCGTCGAGGTCGCAAAGATCGCGTCCAGCAATCCGGCGGACATCATTTTTTCGATCAGCAGTTTCCACGCCGGAATATGTCCCGCGTGATGCGCCGCGACACCCGCGCGAAGCAGTATTTTGCGGTGTTTATGCGATTTTATTTCGGGATTTTCGAGCAGATATTCCTGAAAAATTTCGAGCCGTTTCTCTTCTTTTTCCGCATTTGTTCTGTTCATTTGGTCGGAGGCGACTTCCAATGCGGCTTCATCGCAACGCCGTCTGGTCGGCATAAAAATGATCGCGGGCAGAAGATTGTAGCCTCTCAGAGCCGAAAGCAGCTTCGGCGGCGGAATTTCGGGCAAATTAAATTTCATCTGAAATGGATTTTAACGCAAAGTCGACAAGACGCGAAGACGCAAAGGTTTTATTTGAAGGCATTTTCGTAGATAATAAAAAAATGAACGAAACACTTTTGCTTTGGCTCAAATTTGTCGAAACTCAAAACGCACAGGTTTTGGAAGAAATATTGGCTGATAATGTAAAATTTCACTCGCCTTTTGTCTGGAAACCAAAAGACGGCAAAGCCATCACAATCGATATTTTGGCCACGGTTGCAACCGTTTTTGAAGATTTCCGATATGTCCGTGAAATTATTGACGGACATAATTTCGCGCTCGAATTTGAAGCCCGGATCGGCGAACTTACTCTGCGCGGTGTTGATCTGATCCAAATTAACGAAAGCGGGAAGATCATCGATTTTGAAGTCATGATCCGTCCCGCCAACGCCCTACAAGTTCTCGGCATGGAAATGAGCAAACGGCTTTCGCCTTAGTTCCAAGTCTGTAAATTTCAAGTTCCAAGTTCCAGGTTCCAAGTTAAAGGCGAATTCAACTTGGAACTTGAAACCCGGAACCTGAAACTTTGAACTCTACCGATAAGCCGCCGGAATCGGCATATCGCCGTTCATTCCGAAATGCTGGATAATATAACAATTCGTCGAACTCTTAAAGACATACCAGTTTCCCTCGCTTGGACGGAAGACGCCGAAATCGGTTTTGCCGTCGCGGTCGAAATCGCCCGGCACCGGAATATCGGTTGAAATTCCCCATTGCAGGATCTTGAAATCGCCGTTCGAGCTTAAATTGACATACCAAACGCCGGTTGACGGACGGAAAATCGTGTAATCCGCGATCTTGTCGCCGTCGAAATCACCGACCAGCGGTGTGTCGCCGTTGATGCCGAACTGGTATGAACGATAACCGCCGTCGCTGCTTTGCTGAACATACCAAACACCGGTCGTCGGTCGCCAGATGGTGATGTCGGTCTTGCCGTCGCCGTCGTAATCGCCGGCGAGCGGAATGTCGCCGTTCAAACCGAATTGTCGGTAATCATAGCCGCCGTCAGAACTGCGCCAGATATACCAAACGCCGTCTGATGGTCGCCACACCGCGAGATCGACACGGCCGTCGCCGTCGTAATCGCCCGCAACCGGTTTATCGCCTTCCAAACCGAACTGCGCGATGCGAACCTGTCCGTTCGAACTTTGCCAGATATACCAAACGCCGCCGCGATAAACCGCGTAATCGGTTTTCTTGTCGCCGTCGTAATTTCCCGGCACCGCAACATCGCCAAAGGCTTCGCCGCCGAATTGCAGAGAATTATATGAATTATCGCCGGAGCGCTGAACGTGCCAGACGCCGTTCGAAGGCCGCCAGACCGCAAAATCGCTCATTCCGTCGCCGTCGAAATCACTGCGTTGAACCTGCAGAGTTCCCGTGTAATCGGCGTTTGTCTGATTAGTTGAAAGATTAATATACGTTCTCTTTTGCGGTGAAAAGGTGTAATCCTGTTTCGTTGCTCGCAGAACATAACTTGCAAAAGTCGTCACGTTCGGAATCGTGTAATTGCCGTTCGTGTCGGTTGTTGCGGTTGCTACGACGGTTGTTTCCGACGGATAACTTTTCAGTTCGAGCGTGACGCCTTCGATGCCGATCGAATTGCGGTCAACGATTCTGCCCGCAATCGAAACGGGCGCGTTTTGATTGACCGTGATGTTGATCGAAACGCTCGTCTGAACTCCGGCATTGTCGCGAGCAATTGCCCAAAGCGTGTAACTGCCGGGCAGAGTCGGCGTCCAATTAAAGTTCAATGTTCCGTTGTTTGCTTCTCCGATCGTTGTGGCAAAACGACCAACCGCTGACATTCTGAAATTCACGATAGTTCCGTCAACGTCCGTTGCTGTCGCGCGAATCGGAATCGGATTCGGCAGACTGAAAACCGAACCATCTGTTGGACTGTTTATCGTCACGGTCGGAAATTGATTCGGTGCCGACGACACAAAATCAACATCATCGTTATTGAAGATCATATTCGTAAAAGTCTCCGATTCGGGCGTGAACGTCATCGTTCCCGAAGGCACGGGCCTGACTGTATAATTTCCGCCTGCCGGAAGATTATAAAATCCGTAAGTTCCGAAAGTTCCCGTTGCCGACGTTTGATTGACCGGATTGCCGTTTGCCGTTCCGGTCAAGCGAACCGTGATGCCGGGCATCCAACCGCCGCCCGGATTCGTAATGTCGCCGACGATGCGAACCGCTGAGGGCGCGGCATTGACGGTCACGCTAACAGTCGCGGAATCGGCAATCGCGCCGCTCGAATCGTAGGCGCGGGCAAAATATGTGTAGCTTCCCGCGGCGATATTTGTCAGTTGAAACTCATAAGGTGCGGTCGTATCAGTTCCGAGCAAAGTATTTGCGCCAAATTGCCGATAAAATTCGACTTTGGTGATCGTTCCCGCGCCGCTGGCCGCAGTTGCCGCGAGATTTATTGTCGCCGGAGCAGTGAAAATGTCGCCGTTGGTCGGACTTGTCAGCGCGACATTGATCTGCGTTTGGCGCGTTGCCGTAAAACTTTGATTCGGCCATTCGATATAGCCGAGATAGCCGATGATTCGCGTTGCCGGTTCAAATGTGTAATCCGAAAACGTCGGTGTAATTATCACGCCGTCATTCGGCGTTGTGCCGAGATTCGTGAACAGATAATTTCCGTTCGCATCGGTCGTCGTATTTGCCGTAATATTCGCGTTCGTCGGACTTGTCAGATTTAACGAAACATTCGCCACGCCGTTGTTTGTAATGCTGTCAACGACGCGCCCGGTAATTCGATGATTGATCGGATTGACCGCGATATTAACCGGCGCGGAAATCGCCGATTGCCCTTGCGAATTAAAGGCTTTTGCCGTGATCGTATAATTTCCGACAGTCATTACGCGCCACGTCGTCGTCCACGGGGCGCCGCTGCGCCGACCGATCAGCGTATTATTCTGGTCGTAAAATTCGACTAATGAAACCGAAGACGAAACCGTCGCGCTGAGCGGAACATAATCGCCTTCCGTGAAAATTTGTCCTTCGGTCGGACTCGTGATCGAAACGGCCGGCGCGGTTCCGTCCACGACAAAAACGTGAACAACCGAGGTTGAAACACCTTGCAAACCTATTTCGTCGGTCGGAATCGCGTATAAAGCCCACGTTCCGAGCGGAACATTTGTCCACGTAAATTCATATGGTGCGGTCGTATCCGTGCCAAGCGGAACGCTTCCGGTCTCGCTTGAATATGCGACAAAATCAACTTTCGTAATTGAGTGTCCGTCCGGATCGGACGCGGTTGCCTGAATCGTGATCGTCGCGGGCCTCGTATAAGTCGTGCCGTGCGCCGGACTCGTAATCACACCAACGGGTTGCGCGTTCGGTAAGATCGTAAAATCGGCAAACTGATTTGCCTGAAGATTGTTGAAAACGGCGCTTTCGGGCGAAGTCAGATAACCGATTCTCCGTGCCGAAACCGTATAATTTCCGCCTGCGGGCAAGCCGCCGAACGAATATTGTCTGGTCGTATTCAAAACCACCGAGCGATTGACCGTGCCGCTTAGGGTAACGATGGTTTGTCCGCCCGGAGTTCCCGTGTCGCTGATCGTGCCGCTGATCGAATAAACCGCCGCGGTTTCGTCCGTCGCGCCGATCTTCATCACAAAACCGTCGGGAATAGATGAGCTCGAAGGATTTCCGCGAGTTGTTTGCGGGGCATTCTGCGTGGTTGTGACATAATGCGCTTCGCCCGTTAAAAAGGCGTTGCTTTGGGCGTCGAGGGCGATGTCTTTAACGCCGCCCGTGCCGAGCAAAGACGAAAAAACAAGGTCGCTTCCCGAAGCATTAAACCGCGTCAGAAACATCGTGCCGAGATTGCCTTGGAGCGAATTGCGAAGCGGAAAATTCAGGTTTGCCGAACCCGTTTCGCCGCCGATCAGGGCTTCGCCGTTTGACGCAACCTTGACGGCAAAGGCTTTATCCCCGCCTGTTCCGCCGAGGAATGTCGAATAAACCAGATCGGTTCCGGTCGAATTGAATTTCGTCAGAAACGCATCGGTGCTGTTGTTAAAACTCACGTCAAATGCGCCCGGAGTTGTCGGAAACGCCGTGTTTTCGGTTTGTCCGGCAACATAAGCATTGCCGTCCGCGTCAACGTCAACGCCCCAAATTCTGTCCGATTGCAATCCGCCGCCGAGATAAGTTGCATACGCCAAAGACGTTCCGCTAGAGTTTATTTTGGCGACAAAGCCATCCGCGCCGCCGCCGTAGGTCGTTTGAAATGCGCCTGCTGAAACCGGAAAATCGGTCGAAAACGTGTAACCGACGAGATATGAATTATTATTTGCGTCTATCGCTAAATCATAAGCAAATTCGGCGTTGCTGCCGCCCAA
>JANLTD010000624.1:0-3052 GCA_031362765.1 Acidobacteriota bacterium
CCGAAATCCGAAATCCCAAATCGAAATATGGCTAGTTTACTGGATATGCGAAGGCGGATCAAGTCCGTCAAAAACACACAGCAGATCACCAAAGCGATGAAAATGGTCGCGGCGGCAAAGCTCAAACGTGCGCAGGACCGCGTCACGGCGGCGCGTCCGTTTGCGAACAAGATGTCGGAAGTTCTCGGCAATCTGAGCGCAAAGATCGGCGACGAATTTTCATCAGCGCTGCTTGACACACGCGGCGACGAAAAATATTTGATCGTTCTGGTCAGCGCCGACAAAGGTTTGTGCGGTGGTTTTAATACCAACGTGATGAAGGCGACGCAAAATTTTTTGAAAGAAAACGCGGGCAAACAGACCGAAATGATTCCGGTCGGACGCAAGGGACGCGATTTTTTCAAGCGCCGCGAAATGACATTCGTTCAGGAATACGTCGGTTTGACGAATTCAGGCCGCGTTGAATACAAAGACGCGGCGGAAATTGCGCAGAAAATCATCAAAACTTTCACGGAAGAGACGACCATTGATAAAGTCTTTCTCGTCTTTACTGAATTTAAGACCGTTCTTTCCCAAAAACCGATCGTCGAACAATTGCTCCCGATCCCGAAAATTTCATCGGAAGGCGAAGCAGGCGATGCGCAAGCCGAATATATCTACGAACAGTCGCCGGCCGAGATTTTCGGTAAATTGCTGCCGAAACAGATCGAGACGCAGATCTATCGCGCGATGCTCGAATCAATTGCTTCCGAACAAGGTTCGCGGATGACGGCGATGGATTCGGCATCGAAAAACGCCGGTGAACTGATTGATTCATTGACCTTGAATATGAACCGTATTCGTCAGGCAGCGATCACGAAGGAAATCATCGAAGTCGTATCGGGCGCGGCAGCAGCCGCTTAGATAGGGATGAGGGATGAGGGATGAGGGATGAATAAAAATCATTTTTGTTCATCCCTTTTTTAGTCTGTAAAGTTTGATGAATAAAACAAATTCAAAATGGTGTGGGCGAATAATTCGTTACGCGCCTTTAATTTTATGGGTTGCGATAATTTTTACAGCATCTTCAACGGCGGGCGCGAGTCAAAATACTTCGATCATCATTCGTCCGTTGCTCGAATGGCTTTTTCCCGCCGCGCCGGCTGCGACTCTGGACATTTATCACGGCTATATTCGCAAATGTGCGCATTTCACCGAATATGGCGTGCTGGCTTTCTTCGCTTCACGCGCATTTTGGAGTTCATCGGTGCAGCTTTTACGGCGATTCTGGTTTATCTTTGCCTTTTTGATGGTTGTTTTGATCGCTTCGGTTGATGAATATAATCAGAGTTTTAACGTTTTGCGGACGGGTTCATTTTACGACACTCTGATTGATGTTTCGGGCGGGTTGATGATGATTTTGCTACTCCGTTTACATAGATATCTTGTAAGGAAATAATCTTTGCCGGATTTGAATCGGCATGTATTTTTTGTTAAAAATCGCCAATCATTCGCGCAAAACTTCCATTTATCGAAACTTTATGAGATATTTCTCGTTAGGAACTTCAAAAGGAGATAAAGACAAAATGGGTATTTTCGACAAAGTTAAAGAAGCGGCAATGAATCAGTTTATTGAGGTTATCGAATGGCTCGATGATTCGGGCAATACGATTCTTTACCGTTTTCCGGTGTATCAACAGGAAATTAAAAATGGCGCACAGCTTATCGTGCGCGAATCGCAAACGGCGGTTTTTGTTTTTGAAGGACAGGTGGCGGATGTTTTTACGCCCGGACGCTATACGATTGAAGGCGGCAACACGCCGATTCTTTCAAAGCTCGGCGCGTGGAAATACGGTTTTAATTCGCCGATTAAAGCCGAAGTTTATTTCGTCAACACGAAACAATTTACCGATATGAAATGGGGAACGTCAAACCCGATCATGTTGCGCGACGCAGATTTCGGTATCGTTCGTCTGCGGGCTTTCGGCGCGTATTCGATGCGCGTGGCTGACCCGGCAATGTTTATCAAAGAAATTGCGGGAACAAATGCGCATTTTCAAACCGAAGACATTGACGAGCAACTGAAACGGGCGATCGTCACGGAATTCTCGGACGCGCTTGGCGAAATGAAAATTCCCGCGCTTGATCTCGCGGCACAGTATAAAGAAGTCGGCGAAACGATTCGTGCCAAGATCAACGAAGATTTCGGCACATACGGGTTGCAGGTCACGAAATTCTACGTCGAAAACATCTCGTTGCCGCCCGAAGTTGAAGAGGCGATGGACCGACGCGCTTCAATGGGTGCGCTCGGAAATGTTGATAATTATATGAAATTTCAAGCCGCCGATGCTTTGCGCGACGCGGCGCAAAACGAAGGCGGCGGAGCCGGACTCGGTGCCGGACTCGGTGCCGGTTTTGCGGTCGGCAATCAAATGGTCAATGCTTTCGGACAGCAAGGCGGCGGTGGGCAATCGCAACAGCCTCCGCAAGCGCAAACCGTGCCGTGTCCGACGTGCGGAAAACCAAATGCGGCGGGCGTGAAATTCTGTGCGGATTGCGGCGGCAAGATGGAAATTGCCAAAGTTCCGTGCGTCAAATGCGGTGCCGAACTTCGCGAAGGCGCGAAATTCTGTTCGGAATGCGGTTCGACACAGGAAAAACAAAAATGCGCCGGTTGTCAGGCCGAACTCGCTCCGGGTGCAAAATTCTGTGCCGAATGCGGAGCAAAAACCGAAGGTTAAGGTAAAAAGTAAAAGGTAAAAGGTAAAAGGGTGAGAGAAAAATTTATCTCTTGCCCTTTTACTTTGTACCTTTGCACCTTCGCGCCACCAGCGTTAAAATTATTGATGAAGTTGGAGAAAATTATGGCAATCAGTCCCGAACTTTTAGAAATCCTGCGCTGTCCGAAATGCAAATCAACAGTTGAGATCAAAAACGACAAAAGCGGTTTGAAATGCACTAACGCGGAATGCGCACTCGTTTATCCGATCCGCGACGAAATTCCCGTGATGCTCGTTGAGGAAGCGAAAACGGAGAATTGAAAAATTGAAAAATGTTTTTTTGATTTTTAACT
>JANLTD010000629.1:0-3395 GCA_031362765.1 Acidobacteriota bacterium
TTCGAGCTGTTTGAAAACTAAGAAATAGGACGCGGATGAACGCGGATTGAGGCGGATTTTCGCGGATTTCTTTTTATAACATCCTCGGAAAATCCGCCTCCATCCGCTCAAATCCGCGTCCTATTTTCCTGCTCTTTCCCTTCAATTCCAACTTTTCAAGCAAATTGTCCGGTCTGAATCTTCGCGACCGTATCGGTAATTTTTGTCAGTCCCGCAAAACCCGGAAGCGTCTGAATTTTTTGCGTGACATTACGGTCAATCCATTCAAACCCTTCTTTTCCGTTAAAGAGCGTGCCGATCGTGTAATCGGTTTGCTTTTTCGGTTTCGCGCCTTGTCCGACCGGTGCCCAGAATTTGTTGACGATAAACCGCGCGACCTTTTGGGCAAATTCGCTGCGGCCGAGTTCGATCCGTGCGACGCTCGCGTAAAAACGCGTATGGGCCGATTCTTCGCGCAGAATTGCCGTCAGAATATCGTTCAAAACCGGATGATTCGCCATTTTCATCAGCCGCCGATACCCTTGTCCGGTGGACATTTCGTGGATCGCGCCGAATGTCATATGCGTCGCGGTAAATTTTTCGCCGATCAGATTCGTCAGCGTCGTGATCAGATAAGCATTGGCGCGATAAAAAAGCGAAACGGAATTTTGAACCTCTGCTTTCCAATTGTCACCTGTTTCAACTCCGGCCTCATTTAAGAAACGGTTGATGACTTCGCCGTGCGTGACTTCTTCAATGCCCCAACGCTCCATAAATTTGCTGATGATCGGGTCTTTGCCGGTCGGCGTACGGCGCAGTTCTTTGTAATAAACATCAGTCAAAACCTCGACATCGCGCATGTAAAGCAGAACCGGAATCAGCTTTCCGTCGAATTCATATTTTTTGACATCGTTCCACGCGATATTGCCGATAAATTCGTCGGTCAATGTGCGCGGCTGCCGTTCATACCAATCAAGCACTTCTTTTTTTGTCTCAAAACCCATTTCATCACCTCGGCCGATTTCAGATTTCGGATTGCGGATCTCTGATTATTTTCAAATCGGCATCACACAAACCAATGACCGTATCGGTTTTTCAAAACCTTCTTTTTTCAATCAAAAGCGCTGCTATTTTTTCACCAGCAACTTCAGCAAATCCGGCAGTTTTCACTCTTAAAAGTACTGTCCGGCAAAAAACCAAATCCGAAATTCGAAATCGGTTTTCATTTCACTTTCTAATTCGCTATACTTATGGTTTTAGATTCAAGCGTTAAAACACCAAGGTATGATTTACAATATGAAATTTTTGTCTTTACTTTTTATTTTTACACTTTCCGCCGTAGTTTCGGCACAAACAGGTTCGCTTGCAGTAGAAGGCGAAAAACATCTGAAAAACATCAAACAAATTTCTTTCGGCGGCGAAAATGCCGAGGCGTATTTTTCGTCTGACGGCAAAAAGCTGATCTTTCAATCGAAGCGAGACGATCTGAAATGCGATCAGATCTTTTCGATGAACATTGACGGCTCAAACGTCAAACGAGTTTCCAACGGCGAAGGCCGGACAACTTGCTCGTATTTTCTGAAAGGCGGCAAGAAGGTGATTTATGCCTCGACCTTTATGGGCAAAAAGGAATGTCCGCCGAATCCCGACTTTTCAAAGGGCTACGTTTGGGCGATCTATCCCGATTACGATATTTTCGTCGCCAACGCCGACGGCACAAAAATCAAAAAACTGACCGATTCGCCCGGCTACGATGCTGAGGCAACCGTTTCGCCCGACGGCAAGAAAATCATTTTCACATCAGAGCGCGACGGCGATCTGGAGCTTTATTCGATGGACACGAACGGCAAAAACGTCAAGCGCCTGACCAACGAACCGGGCTACGACGGCGGCGCATTTTTCTCGCCCGACAGCAAAATGATCGTCTATCGCGGTTCGCACCCGACCGATGCCGCGCTTGTTCAACGCGACAAGGAATTATTGGCGCAGCACTTGATCGTGCCGACCGTTTTCGAGATCTGGACGATGAACGCCGACGGCTCGAACAAACGTCAGGTGACGAAATTGAACACGGCATCGTTCGCGCCGTTTTTCACGCCCGACGGCAAACGTATCGTTTTCTGCACAAACTATTTCGCGACCGATCAGCGAAAACGGAATTTCGATCTGGCGATGATCAATGTTGACGGCACGGGACTCGAAAGAATCACCTACAACGAATCTTTCGACGGTTTCCCGATGTTTTCGCCCGACGGCAAAAAACTTGTTTTCGCGTCAAACCGGAACGCCGCTAAAACTGGCGACACGAATGTTTTCATCGCCGATTGGGTTGATTAAATGTTTTGAGTCCCGCCTTCAGGCGGCAATTTCAGTTCCAGGTTCCAAGTTTCAAGTTCCAAGACGGATCTAACCTGAAACTTGAAACTTAGAACTTGGAACTTGAAACAACTTTATGAAACAAACTCTTTTGCCGATAATTGTTTTCTGTCTGCTTACTCTTACGGTTTTTTCGCAAATAAAAGAAGCACGAAAATTCGATGAATTTGGCGAACTTCCTTGTGATGAGCTTCATTCTCGTCTTTCAAATTTAGCAAATGGGTTGGAAAAGGAATCAATTTCATTTGCATTTATTATTCTTTACGAAGGAAAACATCACGTTTTGGACTTGAGAAAAGAAAAATATGTTTTGCCAAGATTTGGTGAAGATTTGGCGAGAACACGAACAATGCAAAGGCTTTTAGACTTTATGAAATTTAACGAAAGTAAGTTCATTTTCACTTCCGGCGGTTTTCGTGAAAAATATTGGGTCGAATTTTGGATTATACCCAAAGGCGCAAAACTTCCAAAGGCGACTCCGACGCTTGAAAGAATGAACTATCGAAAAGGAACGCCGACCAATATTTGTAGAGAGTTTTAATTATGAAAAAACAACTTCTTAGCCTGCTTCTCCTATTATCGTTCGCGCTCAGCGTCGCCGCGCAAAAAGCGGATGTTACCGAACAAAATCTGCGAACGAACATCGGCTATCTCGCGTCAGAACAGTTAGAAGGTAGACGAACGGGCGAGCCGGGCGCGACGACAGCCGCCGGATACGTTGCCAATCTTTTTCAGCAGTACAAACTCAAACCGGGAATTTCCACCGCGGCGGGCGGCAAGACGAGCCATAACTTTCTTCAAAAATTTCCGTACACGACCGGCGTTGAGATCGCCAAAACGGGCAATGAATTTAAGTTGGATCTTAAAAATGTTGACAGTAAGCAAGTCGAGGTCGAACAAAACAATCCGGTCAGACCGATGATGTTTTCACCGAACGGCGAGGTTTTGGCCGCGAAAATCGTTTTTGCGGGCTTCGGCATCGAATCGGCAGAATCTAATTTCAACGATTACGACGGTTTAGATGTCGCCGGGAAGGTCGT
>JANLTD010000648.1:0-2937 GCA_031362765.1 Acidobacteriota bacterium
ATACACCGATGTTTTAACCGGCGCGAATACAAGCTATTACAAACTCGAAATCACCGTTCCGACGCGCCCTGCTAAATTTGAAGAAATCTCCAATTTCGATGGAGTTTATTTTTATGAAAACCGCTTGGGAAGTGAATTTATTGCCGTGCGTCCGACACTTGCGCACACCGATCCCGAAACCGGAGAACGGTATCAAATGGTTTCAATCAGCCGACCGGCGGGCTATAACCTGCAATACACGCGTGATAACGAACTTGAGCAAAAGTATAAAATCGTCCCCAAAAGTCGCGCCCGCGAATGGTGGCTGGATGAACAAAAGAAAATTCCGCCAACCGAACAAAAAACGATTCATCTCTTGAGCGGGGCATTGTTGCCGATTTGGAAAAACTTGAAAAAATTACAGCAAAACGGGCTGAATATCGTTCGCACGACGACCGATGACGGAACACGCCTGGTCGGAGTGAGCATCACCGCCTCGACCATCAATGAAATCCGCCGCACCTTCGGAATCTGGAAACAAAGTGTTGGAACTGCCGCAGAAATTATTCGAAGTGTCAGAGATGAAAATGAAATTATTGAGCTTCTTGGCGAAATCAAAATTCGCCTGACGCGATTTCAAGGAAACCGGGTCATCGAAGTTTGCCCAAGTTCTTTTGAGCAGATCCTCGAATTGCGTGCAACCGCCCTCATCAATATCATTCAAAACAGCCGCAACCGCTTCTTTTTACCGGAAGATGAGAAGCAAGCCGTGGAGTCGCTCGAAAAGGTTCTGAAGTCATATCCGCCCGTATTCCTGCTAAAAAGCGAAGAGGAAGCCTTACACCCGCCAAAAACCGCAGAGTTATACTTAAACCGCAACCCAGTTTTATTACCCGATTGGCTGATTGAACCTCCAAAAGCGGAAGTTGAACGAATTTTAGTAAGAAAATAAACCAAAGAAATTTATGCAACTCAATTTGATTTTGTTGGAAGAAGCCTTTCTCCAAACACGAAAGCAAATTCCGCGCGATTTAGGCGTAAAGATGAAAAATCGCCGATTTAATGCGTTGAAGAAAGCATACAACCGACTAATTGAAAACCCGTATATTGATTACGATAATGGTAAAATGCTCATCTTGAGCGATTCCGTCACGGAAAAAGGCGAGCCGAAATTTTACCGCACGTCCAATCAAGAATGCCGTTTAGAAGATCCGGGGAATTTTCTCTGCTACGCTTTTTGGGAAGGCTTCCCCTGCTGGCATCGGGCAACACTCGAAATTGCCGAAAATTATTTCAAAATTCAAGATTCGATTGAACGAGCAGAAAAGTCTCAAACTGTCGCCATCGTCAACACTTGAGGTGTCGCCGGCGTGAACAGTTTATGCATTTTCCAAAATTTTACTGATGCGTAAGTTTTTGAATAAACCTACTATTCTCTTTAGTTTAGGGTTATTCCCAGTTACTTCTTAATCTTCGGCATAGGATTTGTAATAAAGAGAGTTGAAAATCAAATCCGAACCGAAGAAAAAAGATGAATAACTTGAACTACCAAGGGAAAGAAAAACAGGGCGCACAATTGATTGCGGAATTGGAAGAAAAAATTGTTCGTTACGCCCGCGTTTCGCACTACATTTTGATTACCGGCGAGCGCGGCAGCGGCAAAACAACGATTGCCAAGCGGCTTCACGAGCAAAGCGGACGGGCAAAAAAAGAATTTATCAACTTAAATTGTGCGAATCTTAACAAAGAATTGCTTGAATCCGAACTTTTCGGCTACGAAAAAGGCGCATTTACGGGAGCCACCGCCCCCAAAGCCGGTCTGTTTGAGATTGCCAACGGCGGAACGCTTTTTCTGGATGAGATCGGCGAAATTCCGCTCGAACTGCAAGCCAAACTGCTTAAAGCGGTCGAAGAAAAACACATCCGCCGCGTCGGAAGCAGTTTGGAGCGAGCCGTTGACACGCGAATCATCGCGGCGACTTCCGCTAATCTTGAAAAAATGGTTGAAAAGGGAAGTTTTAGGGCTGATTTATACGACCGTTTGAATATTTTGAATATCGAAACCGTGCCGCTCAGATTTCAGAAAGAGAAAATCAGAGATTTATTGCAAACCGGTTTGAAAAAGGAGTGTGCGGCGGTTGGTCGGACTCGTCCCTTTGAAATTTCGGATGAAGCCCTTGCCTTGCTTGAAAATTACGATTGGCACGGCAACTTTCGGGAACTTCTTAATTTTTCGACGCGGCTTTCGGTTGAATGTTTTGACGAATCAGTTATTTCAGCCGCCGTAGTCAGCCGGATCTTAGGCGAAAGAATCAATCATTCGGAAGGAGTTCAAGCCCACCAAAAAGCAGGAAGTAACCTGACGGAATATGATTTTCGGGCGGCTAATACTCAAAATTTAATCACCGTTACCTTTGACCCGAAAACCGACGATCTCGCTCAAATCTATTTGAAAGCGGCGGGAACTGTCATCTCGCACGTTTTATCGGAAACGGGAGGTAATTTACGGCGGGCGGCGCAAATTCTAGGCGCGGATCACTCGACGCTTTCACGGATTATGACAAAATTCAACGCTCGCTGCGAAGTGAAACATTTCCCGATTTCGTTATCAACCAAGACAAAAACCAAGGCAAAATTTGCCAGTGCCGCTTAGTGTTGTTGATAATCAATATTTGGAGTAAAAAACAAAGTAAAAATTTATGACTGAAAACCAAGAAAATAAAGAAGCTGTCGGCAAAAGCCAAGATTGGGCAATAATTCCATTCGACGAAGCCGAAGATGATGCGCGATGGACTCGCCTGATCGAAGAAACCGATAAGCTGATCGAAGAAACCGCCGAATTGGAAGCTGTTCACGGTGAACTTTTAACGGAAAACAAATTGAGTGATATTGAGTTTTCAGAAAAACAACCTGATGATGAGCTTTTTTGAGAAGAGCTAAAAATTCAAAAAAAACACT